>NZ_CP129673.1 GCF_030505195.1 Comamonas testosteroni | reverse complement strand
CTTTTTTTGGTTCCTGATCTAACCATGTGGTTTTGTACGTGTGGAACGTCTTCTGTCTGACTCCGTGAGTCGTCGCTGCATTGGTTAGCTATCGGGAAAAATTTTCTTCTGTGCTCTACCGCTGCAACGTTTTTAGAACCCCAGGGAGTCCCGCATTTTTTTGCCTTTGTAAACCGCGAAAGCGCACCGTTAAAAACAATAAAAACTTTAATACGCTAACTACAATAAAGAGAGCGAAAAGCTGTTTGTTGACAATGGGTTGCAGAGGCATAACACCCCCGTATTGGTACGGTAGGCCCCGTCCATTGGTTCGATAACATCCGCTGGTTGGTAGGGTGTCACCCCCGATTTGGGCTCTTACACACCTTAATTTGGGATCATTGGTGTCACCCAAATTTGCTCGATAGCTCCTGTTATTCACAGTTTGGTGCTCCATTTTCTGGAGCACTATCAAGCAAATTTCAGTGTTCATCCCCCCTCATTTGGTACGTATCCCCCCTTCAGTTGGTACGTGTGCTTTTTCGCTATCGCGCCAAAAAATCTGTTTATCCCCCCTGGATTGGTACAACGCCTTCTGCTCTGAGGCGGCACGTTGAGGTGCTTAACTGTGGCCTGATGGCTATGCCCATCTGTGCTAGTGGTGAGCTATCGCATAGGCGTGCAGAGTGCTTTTAGGAAAAAAATTGGCCTCAACCCCCCTCAGTTGGTACGTTGAGCACTTCCACTGGGAAAAAATCGGCCTTAACACCCCTCAATTGGTATGTGCGGTTCTGAGCTGAACAGGTATGCCCTTCATCCCCCCTCAATTGGTACGTTTGGACAGTTTTTTTCCCTTTCCAACGGATGAGCTGAGATCTAGAACGGGGAAAAGCTACTCAAAATGAGCTTTTGATAGGGGTGAAACAGGCGCATTGCCTTAATTGGACAAAAATAGGGGGTGGAAAGCGGGTGCTGATCACTGCCTCTCCTCTGCTGGCTCCCGGCAAACCTATCGGTCAAAATTTCGGGGGGGTTTTTGGGGTTGAGAGTGTCACATGCCCGACATGGTTGCCCAAAATGGGCTATTCGGACAATTTTTGGGGGGGTTTTTGGGGTCAACCAGCGGTTGCCCCTCACCGGCTCCGTGAAGAGCGAAATCCATGGGGTATTTTTGGGGTGATGTGCTCGATGTCGATCCTCACAGCCTTTCACATGCTTCAGGCGAACTGGAGCTGCAGGGTCTGAGCTTGACGCTCCCTAGCTCTGATCTCCATGGACCTTGCCCGTTCTTTGTCTCGTGCGCGCTGGCAGCGTGCTTCATATTCGCCTGTGGCTACGTCCACCACATAGCCGAAGTAGAAAGCCGTCAGCGGGCCTCTCCAGCCCTTCCAGGTGCTACGAATGGCTTCCTGCTGATCAGGAGTAGCGCGGAAGAAATTTCCCCGAGCTTTGCGCCAGCAGCGAGCTTCATGCGCCCGCTGCCGCGCCTCTGTGCTGTCGAGCAGAGATTGACGGCGTGACAGCTCTGCATCAGCGTCAAATGGCTTCGGAGCTGGGAGTTGATCTGAAATAAGCGGATATTTCTCTTGGAGCTTCTTTGCCAAACGTGCTGGCTTTGAGGTGGCCATGGCGAGTCCGCGCTGTGTCCAAGCCGCGCGCTCAAAACGTTCCATTCGTTTGAATTTCATGGTGATGCTCTTCTTTGGGGTAGTGCACTACCCTACCCTGCTTCCCAGAAATGCAACCTGGCATGCGCCAGCCCTCATTCAATGCCAGTTCTGTCAAAAAAAAACCTGCGTGGAGATACGCAGGTTTGCAGGAAATCCTTGGCGGAAGAGTGTTCCGTCAGAACTTTCCATAGTGCTTCAGGAAGTTCTTCATGTCGATGATGCCCCAGTCATCGATGGTGTAGTACCCGTTGGAGCCTCTATCGCCCCCAGAGACACGGACATACCGTACCTGCATGCCAAAGTCAGACCGTAGGAAGCCAATTTGGCGTTTGATTGTCTGCAAAGGGATGCTTGTCGTCTCTTGGAGAACATGCAAGGTAGGCTTCTCGTGCGAACACAGCGCATTGATGAGATCGAATTTACGCTTCGTGTCGCGCGAGATGGTCATGAGCCACAGTTAGTCGGTTGCTTGAACCCCCCGGAGTGTAATCTGTTCGGCCAGCACCTCAGTTACATTTCCAGCATCTGTTTTCACCCAAACGCTGCCATCTTTAAGAGAAATCCGGTCATTCATGACCACGGCATTTGTAACAACGCCGTCAATGGAGACTGAAACTGCCAGGATGATCTGTCCTGGTGTGACAGCTTTGAAGCTCACATTCTTCTGAACACTTGGTTGACTTGGCTTCTTGTGAGCATCGTTGGGCTTGCTGGCCACGGTAGTTTGCGTCTCAGCATCTTGCGCTGCTGGACTGTTCATCTTTGCAGACTTGTCCAGCTCTTTGGCAGTGCTCTCTTGAGAGCTGGCCGTTGAGCCTGACTCGCTGGCAGCACTTGATGCATCAGGCTTGCCCTGGCTGGCATTGAGAGCCTTATCCGCTGCGGACTTGCTGTCGTCGCTGCTGTTGGGCTTTATCTTGCTCTCCTTGGCTTGAGGTCCACGCTTGCCACGTTCCTTCCCATCATCAGCGGTCAGCTCTTTCAAGATGGCGCGGGTGGCAGTGCGAGATAGGCTCTTTTCTTCCTTGGCCAGGGCAACAATCTCGATGGCTCTTTGCGGAGCCAGATCATGAATGCGACTCAGGTTGTACAGCGTCTCGGCATCGTTCGTGACGTCCTCATCGTTCAGCGCGCGAATGAAGCTGGGTATGCTCAGCAGAGACAGGTACAAAGATACAAACGCTGGAGTTTTAGACACACGTTTGGAGATCTGGCCATTGGTCCACCCTGCTTCCTTGAACTGGCTCAGTCCATCAGCGATTTCAAAAGGCGTGAGGTTTTCACGTTGGATGTTCTCTGCCAGCTCTTCCGCAGTGCGGTCCAGATCATCCTGCATCCGCGTATCGATGACGATCTTCATCTGTTTGAGCTTGGCAATTTTGCCTGCTCGCCAGCGACGCTCTCCTTTGAGGATCACATACTTGCCATCCTTGTTCTTGGGAGCAACGTTGATGGCATTGATCTGGCCATCAAGTTTGAGACTTTCAGCAAGCTCTTCCAGGTTCTTGAAGCGCTTGCGCACCTGGGCCTTGGAGACGATATCGTCAATGTCCACGGACAGAGGTTTGCCGTCCTCTTGTTGAATGCCGCGCGTAGCAACAGCGGCCAGTTCGGTTAATGAGGTGATGTTCTTCATTTCTTGTTCACTTTCGACAGCAGCTCTTTAATCACGGCCAGCACTTCTTTGGCGGCAACGTGAGCGTAAGGGAGCGTCCAGATCGGGACCCCATCAGATGTTGCTGTATCCAGGGGGGGACGGTTTCTGATGGTATTTTTGAACACGAGATCCGGGATAGCCGCGCGTATCTTCTCTTCAGCACGCTCATGGCTGAGCGAAGACGTGCGGTCGTTGATGAAGACGCCCAAGATCTCAAGATCGGGATTCGTAGAGTGCTGAACACCGATCAACGTTCTCAGCAGGCCCTCTAGACCATCGTAAGCAAAACCAGACAGCTTGACGGGTGCTACGACATGGGTGCTCATGGCGAGGGCAGCATAAAGCTTGCGGCCGAGGCTAGGCGGGCAGTCGATCAAAACATAGTCGTACTGCTGTAAGAGTTCACGCAAATTCTCACGCGGATTCAATGCGTCTACAAGCGTGAGGCCGGTTTCGATCTCACTGAGATCGTGGTCGTTCTTTAGTGTGTGAATGAGGTCAACACCGCATGGGCAGTGAATGACTTCGATGGGGCCGATGTCCTTTTTAAACAAATCCACCACACGAGTACCGCTGTAAACGGGGACCAGCTCACCCTCAGAATTTGTTTCATGTGGAACAAGTCGGGAGGATGTGTTGCCCTGGGCATCGAAGTCCAGCACAAGAGTCTTTGCTTGTTCTTTGATAGCGAGATAGAAGGCAGTCTGGATGCACACCGTTGACTTCCCCACCCCACCCTTCTGGTTGGAGAAGCTGACGACCTTGGCTTTACCCTTGTGTTTGCGCTTGATGACTTTGTTCATTAGATCGCCCGGTGGCCTCTTGAGTGTTATGTCCAGTCTTTTTCGCATGCGAAAAAAGCTGGGGGAAGTCTGGGCCTACTGGCTCATTCCAGACTGAGTTCTTCCTGATTTTCATTCTTTTCTTCGCCTTTGGGCGTGAGCTGCGGCAGCTTTCCTGCCAGTTCGCGCAGCAAAGCAACATCTTCGCTGGTCAGCTTCATGAGGAACGCCTGTCCATCATCCGATGGTGTGATGCTATCCAGGCGGCTGGTGAGGCCTGAGAGGCTGGTGTGCATGGCCGTCACCATCTTTTTGTTCATCTTGGGGGCGGCAGTCGCTTTCAGGTGCTTCTTCGTCACAAGCGCGCGCTTTTTCTTCGCTGGGTTGGCACCCTCCCCCTCGCCACTTTTGGAATCGTCTGCAGCTTTCACAGGCAGCGCAGCCTTAGCCGTTTTGACTGCTTCGGCCAGGATCTCTACAACGTCATTTCCATGTTCGTTGAACTGCTCCAAAGCCGTTGTCGCAGAGACTTCATTTTTCTGGATCATCACTTTGACAGGCAAAGGCAGATCCAACAGCGAGAGTGCGAAACGAACAGCTTCTGGAGTCACGTTGGAGCGTCTGGCCATCTCTGCAATGCTCCAGCCCCAGCTTTCAAGAAGCTGATATTGCACCGCACAGGACAAAACAGATACAGGAGCGCCGTTGTTGCCGTTGATGACAACCAAAGCCTGTTCAGCGTCGTCACCCTTCATCTCAGTGACGAAAATCTTCTGGATCAGCGCCCCTTCGGCAATGGCCAAATTCAAGCCGCGCTTGCGTGTGTAGCCATCACGGATATAGGCAACGCCGCCAATGACCTTCACCAGGATGTTCGGGACGTACTTGCCTTCCTTATAGGCATCCGCAAACATCCGAACGCGGGCAGCGTTCTCGGGCATTGCAAAGTACTCATCCTCGTCCATGAAGGCGGTGCGAGCATTGAACCCTGGTTGAGGGACCACCAAAGAGTGATGAAGCAGGAAGCCATCGGTGCGCGACATCTCTTCAAGAGGGAGGCTCTTTTCCAGTGCCTTGAGCGAATTGATGGTGTCGGGGTGAGGTTGTTTCTTGGGTGCTGCAGTAGACATGGTTGTATCCCTCCAATTGACAGACTTAATTTATGGTACTGCGATCAAGAAAAATGCAAGGACTTCAGCTACCGATTTTTTCGCATGCGAAAAGCCTTGCTATGCAGTCTATCTAGTCATTGAGTCTGTGTTGTGATCTTTGCGCTATTTGCGAAATTGTTGCGCCCAATCTTCATTGAGGAACCCGTGCTGTACCAACTTCGACGCGACAGAGTAGGGCGAACGTCCTAGTTGAGTAGAGAGGTGATGCACATCGATCTCCACCGCCTTAGCCCTGGCCAGGGTGATAGCATTTTGGATGATGCCCACCTCATTGGGCAACCAGGGCTTGCCGTGGTTGGCGAATTGCTTCTGGTGATTGTGCTCAGCTGGCTTTCCTTTCTGACTCCGTGGCAACTGCTGGGGTGGCTTTGGCTTGTCAGAGTGATGTCGTTCGGCCTGGGACGGGGTAGGGGGGCTGGATACGCGGCTTCGTATCTGTTCCGTCATCAGGCGCTCACAAATCTCCCGAGCCGAATGCAAGACGAAACGCTCCTGCTTGGTTAGGCCGTCTATTTTGACGATTTCATCCAGATCACCCGCCGTAGCCTTCAGGGCGCGGACCAGAGCATTTTTAATACGTGACATGGTGACTCCTTGAGTGGGAGGCTAAGCCACTGCGATAGTGGCCGAGGTCTTCAGTCGGAAGAAGGAGCGCGCAGATAGCCCAATTCCAAGGCTTTGAGCGCGACAGAGTAAGGGGATCTATTCATGCGCTTTGAAAGCAAGGCGATGTCGATCTCAGGTGCACAGATGGAACCCATCGCAGTCAGTAGAAGTGCTTCTTCTTCGAATGCCCAGGCGTCCTTTTTATAGTCGTCCTTCATCGCAGCCTGCAATTGCTCCCATACGAAAGAGTCAACACCGTGCAGGCGCTTTTGCAATGTCAGTTTGAGACAAACGCGCTGTGCGTCTTGGAGAGCCTTACGGTCGGCTGGCTCCAGAACCTCAAGCATTAGCACTTCGCCAAGATCCAGGGCCATTCCTTCGACGTATTCCAAAACTGCCCTCTTGAGCTGAAGCTTGGGTTTCTTGGGTCCGTTCGCAACGGCGATTACGCCAGGGGCATTCATGTTCATGGCTCCTGACTTTTAACTCTTGTCTTGCACAGCGCTTTGTTCACCAGGGCCGTTCTGGCTTTCTGCTTCCTCTTCAGCTTCTGCCTTGAGCTTGGAGACAGCAGCCATCAACGCTTGCACGGGCTGGGCACCAGCCACGAGCTGCATCTTGCCGGTGTGGTTATCGACAACGAAAGTTGCCGGTGTTGCCTTGATACCTTGCGCCGCGGCCTTTTGCATGTGCTCTTGGATTTTTTGCTGGTATTTGCCAGAGCCGACGCATTCGAGGAACTTGTTGCTGTCAGCGCCAATTTCCGTGGCCAGCTCAGCCAGATTGGGCACGCCTTGACCGTTGCCACGCGACTGCACAAACACATCGTTTAAGAAAGCCCAGAAGGCGCGGTTGCCCAGTTGTTCAGAGATGCACTCAGATGCGATGGCCTGATCTGCAGCTGCAGGATTGTGAAAGTCCAGGGGGTAGTGCATCCATTGCCAGTTCACATTGCCTTTGCTGGCGTCCACGAGCTGCTTGGGCGTGTTGTGGAAGCGTTTGCAATATGGGCACTCCAGGTCGGAGAACTCCACCAGTGTGTAGCGCGCATCCATGGAGCCGTAGATGTGCTTGCCATCAGGCACAAATTCGGGAGCGGCAGTGAACTTCTGCAGCTTGCTCTGGGCCATGGCTTTCTGTTTGTCTTCAACGATCTTGTTGAAGGCTTTGGCCACTGCATTGTTGAATTCGTCTTCTGTCTTGAAGCTCACGGACGAGCCTTTGCCGAATGAGCTTGTGATGTCGTTGAGCTTGTAGAGTTGCCAGCCCAGGAAGCCAGCGATGATTAAACCGAAGATGGGTAGAAAGATGTTGATGAATGCATTTCGGAACTGAACCGCTTTAGGTTCAGAAGTTTGAGCGGAAGTAGGGGCGTTCATGTTCATTTGGAAGCGGCTGATTTAGATCTGAGCGGAGCTGAGCAAGCACAGGAAGAGAATGACAACGATCAGGGCTGCGATGACATTTTTTGGCAGGTGCTTCATTGCCAGCGACGGAGTTAGCGAAGGGAGGGGAGGGCGTTGCTGAGTAATGCGCGAGCTTCAACCTTGGCGCGCTGAGACATGCGCTTGAAGAAATCTTCGCTTGGGGTGTAGTCAACGAGCTTGCTGACGCCAATAACGTCACTGGCGACCTGCTCCATGCTACCCAGGCCATCGATAAGGCCCAGGTTCTTGGCTTGCTCCCCGTTCCAGATCAGGCCCGAGAAGATCTTGGGGTCGTCTTGAAGGCGATCACCACGACCAGTTTTTACGCGTGAGACAAACTGCTCATTGGTCTGGGCCAACAATGCCTCCCAGAATTTCTTGATCTCGGGCGAGAGGGGAGAGAAGGGGTCAAGCAGTGCCTTGTGCTCGCCAGCGGTTATCGCGCGACGTTCAATGCCTAGCTTGTCCATGAGGCCGGTGAAACCGAAGGTGGAGCTGATCACTCCGATGGAGCCTACCAGGCTCGCCCGGTCTGCATAAATTTCATTGGCCGAAACAGCGATGTAGTAGCCGCCAGATGCACCGATGTCGTCAATGACCGCATAAACCTTCTTCTCAGGGAACTTGGCGCGTTGGACCAAGATTTCATCGTGGATACGCCCGGAGGGAACCGGGCTACCACCTGGCGAGTTGATTTTGATGATGATGGCCTTGGAATGCTCATTCTTGAATGCTTTCTGAATGGCCGGGATCAGGCGGTCAGAATCAGCCAAAGAGCCAGCAGCAATTTCCCCTCGCACGTTGACGAAGGCGGTGTGCGCCTTTGACTCTTCCGATGAAGACCATGGCCAGTTGCCGCCATTCATTGAGAGGACGATGAAGGCCAACGGAAAGAGAAGAACACCTATGGCCCTCATCATGTTGGCCAGAATGTTCCAGCGATTGTGGCGGCGATACTGGCTGTGTATTTCCCAGATGGCTTGATCGACGGACAAAGGAGGGGTAGGAGCTGACCTTGAAAACAGCTTGAACTTCATGGATTACTTTCTATATTGGCGACGACGCAGACCTTGCTTTCAGTCTTGGGTCTTCATGCCAGGGGTCCGCTAGCTCAGATCAGGTTGAGCTTGAGCAGGCGCATGAGCAAATCGATCACAAGGCCCAGCAAGGGGCTGAGAATCAAAGTGGAAACGAGGGTGGTGAATCCCTTGGCGTTTTCTTCAGCACAGAAGAATTTGTAGGCGAGAGGTGCGATGCCGATCACCCCAGCAAGCGCCGAGCCTGCAATTCCCAGCTCAGGGATGAATACAGCTTGGGCACACACCAGCACACCTGTGACGGTGCTGTATCGGCGCAGAGTAGCTTCCTCCTGAGTAGACAGCTTGAAGCTCTCGGTTTGCAGCTCTTGGTATGACGGTGAGTTAGGCATACAGCCCCCTTGTGAGTGAATGTTTCGGTTTGTTTAAATCCTATGCGCCTTTAAAAAAATGCAAGTTTTCAGCAATGCCCCAAAAGGGCCGATGCACCTACGAAGGCCGGTTTAAGCGCTTAAATTGTTCTGAGAGGACAGAGTAGGACCGCAGGGACACCTTTTTCGCATGCGAAAAAGTAGCCACAACATGCCGCTTTTTCGCATGCGAAAAAGCGAACAGGCCACAGCTCAGCCTGTAGCGATCCGAACGACAGCCCGGTCGCTGAGCAACCGAACCCGGTGATAGACCACAGTTTTGTCATTGACGGAGCCAACAACTGTTCTGATATAGCCGTGGCTAACGTTCGCGGTAGGGTACTTCTGACGTAGAGCTACAGCGTAGACAGACAACTGAACAACGTCTGATTCCATGACCCGGTGGGCCGAACGTGTCTTGGTATCAAGAGGAATGACTTCTCCACCTGGGGCGAGGAATACTTGATCGACACGCCCTTGGATAGGGATGGGGTGAGTGCATGAGATTGCTTCCTCATTCATCAGCACAGATGACCTGCGGAGTTCTCGCGGCATGTTCTCGCCTTGCTGCCAGAAATGCGCGCCACCTGCAATCCTGTGCATCAGTTGCTCGAATGCGGAGAGCGCGAGAGGAACGCCGAAGACGACGATCAGGAATTTAGTTGAGGTGTCCATGTATCCCTCTTGGTGCTGTTGACCTGTCCCTATTTACACAGGGGACGGTTTTGTTTGCTGGGCAGTTTGACGTTAGAGATCAATCCGTCTGTGAGGATGGAGGCAAGTGAAGCTGTGAGCTTGTATGGCTCAACTTCCTTGCCGGAGTAGATGAACCTGGGGTGCATGCCTGGTTGGAAGATGCCATGTGGGATTGCTTCGTCATCCCCGAACCACATGCGAAGTCGGAGATCGACAACATATCCAGCAGGCAGTTGAATCCAGTAGTGCGGTGTGACGTACTTCTTCCGATTGCTCAGCATCAAGTGCCCGGACATGCATTTATGAGGCAGCTTTATTCTGTTGAATAAGTACGAAATAACCCATGTCATGTTGTCGCACTCAATTCGGCAATCATCTAAGGCCAGAAGGCCAAGTTCCGCCTCTTCAAGCCATTCTTGATAGGGCGAGGGCATGATCGGCAAGGTTGGGCAGGCTATAGAAGCCTCTTTCAAAGTCGCTTCCAGATGATTTGTCATTTTTCAGATTGTTTTGATGTAACTTACAAGTGGTGTCTAGGTTGCAAGACACTCTTGTGGCGCGGCCAGATAGCGACTTACAGGCGACTTCTAAATAAGAAATCATGCGATTCTGTTGTCTTTCATTGCTGAATCTACTTCTAGATCGCTTTCAAGTAACTTCGACTCCCTGAGCCGCCTACCAACGGTGATCAACATGGAACAGAGGAACCTACAAGTCGTGTTTCCTCAGAAAAGAATACTTGAATGGAGAAAAATGCAAGCCCAAAGAAAAGGGCACTAATAAATAGTGCCCTTGGGTTATGGATACGCTCAGGATCTAAGCGATTCTCAACCGACCTTCTTTACCTTTACCGCACCAGTGGTCTGGTCACGTTTGACATTGATACGTATGGGCATGAGGTAGGTCTGTGTGCCAGTGGCAGTTCCCAGCGTCACAGACTCGGTGGCGATAACGCCTCCATCGGGAGTAGCTACTTGAATGTTGGCTCGACGCCCATCGGCTCTGCTGTAGTTGGCCACACCGATGTTGTAGTCTCCATCCATGATTCTGTTGGTGTCGCAGGAGGCATAGAAGTGCTCAGGGCCATAGCCAGAGATGTTGTCCACATCAAGGCGACCACTGGAGCCGATTTTGTTGCTGAAGTACACCTTGTTGCCGTTCGGCTCGTAGGTGTGCAGATCGACATCACCAGGACCATCCCAGTCCAGAGTCACAGTAAACAGACCTGGTTGCGCAACTTTAGGAGGAGCTTGGATAGAGCTGAGTGCGTTAATGATATGTCCGTCAATCAGCGGCTTTGTGGGAATCAACTCATTCAAATATATCATTTCAAGTGAATGGCCTTTCCAGTCAGTTGGGCCAGGATTTAGACGCTCAAGCAACCCTGGGATGACCGTATAAACTGGTGGATTGGTAAAAAATAGGTTCAGGCCCTTAATCACCAGATCTTTGTCAGCCACAACATGTGGGCCATGCGTGAAGGGTGACGCAGAGGCAATATGAACCACTTTGACAAAGTTAGAAGTGGTCAGTTTGAGGGCATTTTTATATGCCTCGTGAACGAATAAATTTCCCTGGGAATGGGCGACCATTACCAGTTTTCGACCCTCATTGATCGTGGTTTCGAGTCGTTGGCGGTGTTCGACCTCGGTTTGCCAGATTGCTTCGGTTTCATCACCAATAATCAATGAAGCAAGGTTTGCGATGCCAAACCGTGCAGCAATAGCTGAAGGGACTTGAGTAATTAAGTAATCCTGATAGGAATTAATCCAGTCGGTGAAGCCGTTGAAGACTGTACCAAGCTTATCGAACCAGCTATCACCAGGCTTATTAAGATCGCCACTAATGGCTTGCTGAAACAACTCCCAACGACCAGACAGGTTTTCGTCCTGCTGCAGAACGCGCTGTTCAAAGACTTCGATGAAGTCTCGCCAGCCCTTGGAGTCGTTGAAGTAGTTTTGCACGATCAAGGTTTCGCCCGTAGGGACCGCAAAACGCTTCTCATACTGTTGCGCGCGTAGCAAAGCCGCAGAGCGCTCAGCATCTTGGCGGGTGTTGAGAACACCGTTGAAATAGCCAATGGTGTAGCCATCAAGCGTCTGGCACTGGGCGGGCGCTGGAAGGCCAGTTGCGGCTAGGCCTGCTGTGGAAGAGAGCGCGATAGCGCTTGCCAGGACAACCGAAATTGCTTTTTGGAAAATATTCTTATTCATCGCAGTTACCGTTAAGTTGGCCTGTAAACACCATCCCGTTTGAAGCATGGCTGAAATCCACCATCGCTAGGAGTCGTTTTTTGGTATTAGCAGTAATGGCCGATATCTGCTTGCTGACGAAGTAAGGCTTTATTTCAAGGTCCTTATTTCTTGCTGTTTCGAAAATGCATCCATTGGCACGGGTGTATGCGTTGTTGATGTCGCGCACAGCATCTTTATCGTTCACATCCACAGTGAGCATAGACTGCTCAACTTGAGCGGCTTTGGTGGCCGCTTGACGTATTTCTGCAGGGAATACTTGAGAAATATAGGCGTCGATATCGTCGCGGACACCATTGCTGTCAGAATCAATACCCGTCAATGTATCGTCTCGATTCAATTTTGGCAGTTGGCCTGATTCTTCCAATGCAGCAATCTTTTGGGCAACGGTCAAAGGCTTTTCAGGTTCTTCCGGTTTCCCAGATGAAGCAGATGAATCTCCCCCTCCACATCCTTGCAGGAAAGCAATCACTGCAAGAGTGACAAGTTTATTTTTGAATTTCATGGATGCCTTAGTTTGGTATCAGTTGAATATCGATTAAGAATTACTAATGGTGTTCAAAATCGATTGACGATGATACCAAAAGTTACAGGTGCTCCGTCGCTGATTTGGCCCTTCCTGGGCAATTGCCCGTTCGAGGCTATGAGTGCTTCCAAATATGCTTTGCGCAGCAGCTTGCATTTTTTGAAGTGCTGGTAGTTTTAGTCGGGCAACATTTGAAGTTGCCCTTCATTCTGTTTGAACAATACAAATTGAGAGGGCCGATTAATGATGGATTCCATCGAGGTCATCACTTCAGAGCAAATACCAGAGTTGTTCCGTAACCCACTGGGTATCGGTGACTTTGGCAAGCTCGTCCGAGATCCTGAGATCGATGTCAAGCTGGACAAGCTACTGGGGAGCAATCCCTCTGCTGGACTTGCACGAAGCATTCGCGGAGTGGTGATGTGTTTAGAAGATGCAGACCCGAAAGCCATCTCGGAGAAGCCGTCTAAGTGGTCGAGATTCACTGGGCTGGCCCAGACAAAGCGTGTGCGCTTTGAGGTGGCCAAGATCAACATGGATCAACTGCTCAATGCAGCGACCAAGGAAGCCGCGCTGGTGCGCGATGTCATCGATGTGATTGAGTCTCTGTGCTCTACCTATGGAGCCGAGGCCCAAATCATCAGCAACCACATTGAAGCGGGTCAGAAATATCTGGCTCAAACGCCAGATAGCCAGGGTGGTGCATTGGCATTTGACCTGGAAACGAGCCGAGAGCGCTTTTCTCGCCGGTTGATCAACCTTCAAGCCATGCAGGTTTCCCACGCACAAACAGGCCAGCAGCTCCAACTGCTCAAGTACCAGTTGATCGATGTGCTGGATCGGTTTGACGAAACCGCTCAGGTGCTGGTGCCGCTGTGGCGTCAGAACATGCTGGGCCTGGGCGTGCAAAACCACGTTACGGGCGAGCAGCTGGCCATGGCTATCCAAGCCCATGAAAACCTGCGCAAGAGCTTCGCAGACAACCTCAAGTCCATTTCGGTCACTCAGTAACAGGGAAAAGAATCATGAACACGATTGCGACAAAGACACCGACATCTACATATCCCGTTGAAGTCCATCAGCTGAGCGACAAGCAACTGAAGGTCATGGGTCTGGGTAATGGCGATCTGGAGCACATCGCGCAGCTGGTGCAAGACATCGATCCGATGAATCCGGGAACGGTCAACACCTTCGGAAAGCGAGCGGGTGAACAGACTACGGCATATGCCGACGAACTGTTGAGCCAGGTTCGGAACGGTGAAGTGGGGCAAATGGGCGACCAGCTGGTTGAAGTCGTCGGCATTGCCCAGAAAACCAACATGAACGTACTGACAGGACGGCGCTCTAACCTCCCGGTGATTGGGCCATGGATCGACAAGCTGAAGATGCGCGGAATGCGCCTGCAGAACCAGTTCGAAACATCCAAGGAGCAGATCGACAAGGTGATCACCGAAGTTCAAACGACCGTGGCGGGGCTGAGCAAACGCAATGAAACGCTGGAAGTGATGTTCGACAACGTTCGCAAAGAGTATTACGAGCTGAGCGTGCACATCGTAGCTGGCCGCGTTGCATTGGCGCGCGTGCATCAGCTGATCGAGCAGCGCCAGCAAATTGCGAGCAATCCTGCGGAGCTGCAGGAGTTGTCCGATATGCAGGCTTTTGCGAGCAACCTGGGGCTGCGTATCGGCAACCTCGAAGCGCTTCAGCAATCGTCCCTGCAGATGCTCCCCCAGATCCGTGTGATCCAGTCCACGAACTTCGTCCTGGTGGACAAGTTCAACACCATCACTACGCTGACGATCCCAATCTGGAAGCGGCAGTTTGTGCTGGCCATGGGCCTGAATGAATCGAAAAATGCCGCAGAGCTGACTGTGGCCATCGATGATTTCACGAACAGCATGCTCACACGCGGTGCTGATTTGCTGCACAAGAACGCGGTGGCCACGGCTAAGTCAAATCAGCGCTTGCCTATCGATGTCAAGACTCTGCAGTACGTGCAGGACATGTTGGTGAAGACCGCAAACGATGTGAGCCAGATCCAGCTGGAAGGCAAGAGGGAACGCGAGCAGTCGAGTATGCAGATTGAGCACATGTGTGCGCAGATGAAAAAGCAAATTTCGACCAATAGCCAGAATCTGGGCATCTCTCGCGCAAGCGCAGCCACAGGAGCCTAAATCATGAGCGAGACACGTACCAAAAATTGGGGCGCTAAAGGGGTTGAGAAGACCGTGCTTGAAACGAGCTGGATTGAAGAGGTATCGGGCACATTGTTCCAACGTGCGAATCGCCTCAAGCGCGTTTGGCAAATGGCGGCCATTGTTGTCTTCGTAGCGGCAGCAGTTGCAGCTGTCCTGGCTTGGTTGGGAATGGGGCATGAGCCACTGCGGAGCATCGGCAGTCCCGATATTCCGAAGGCACTGGCCAAAGCCTTGGAGGCGAGCGGACCCGCAGAGACTAGCGGGGCGGTGGATGGGATTCGAACCGGAATGAACTCTTTTTCCACCTTTGTCACCCTGAGCAACCTAGTCAAAGTCGTTGGAGTATTGTCCGCGACAGCTCTGGCCATTAGCGGATTGATATTTGGTCAATTCGCTCGTGTGTTCATGGGGTTGATGCTGATCCCCGCATCCTTTGTTTTCCAGAATGTCATCGAAGGGATTGCTCCTCAACACGATGGACTCGAAAGCAGCTTGTTTTCATCAAGCTCCGAGCGAGCAGAGCACCGCCAGTCCAAGAGCGATGCAAGACAAAAGCAGATCGAGGAGGCCATCAGCTTCGGCCTGCCTGCACGCGTCACCGAGTTGATAGGCAATGCATCTGCTGATGCCCAAGAGTTCGGGCCATATCTTGTTGCGCAGGCACAGCTGAAACAGAAGGATTCTGAGATCAACTGGGATGCCTACCGTGCCAACCTGGATTTGGCACTGGAAAGGGCATCGAATGCAACGCCCGAACTGCAGTACTCCGCAGACGTGCTAGCCATGATGGAGAACAAGGCATGGGGTATGAGCCGAAGTCTTCGCTCCTTCAATCATGAGCAGCAGGAAGCTGAGGCCAAGAGCAGACTCAACCTATGGGCGAATTTGGTTCTGGCTGTATGTGGGCTGATGGCACTGCTGTCCGGTTTTGTGTTTGCTCTTGAGCAATACATGCGCAAGAACCTAAAGACGATTTACAGGCTGTCTGGCGTGTCAGCCAATACCTGAAATCACTTTGAGGCTTGGCCCAGTTTCATGGGCCTTTTTTTTGGGAAGGGCAGGGGATGACAAAGGATGAAATGACCGGAGATCTGTTCCCAGAGAGCGTCCCCTTGCCAGTGGAAAAAGCCAAGGCCAAGCGCGCGTCTCGCCGCGTGCTGATGCATGTGTCGGACGCTGGAACCAGCGAGTCTGGTCAGTACATCGCAGTCATGTCATGTCGGCGCTGCGGCATCTCTACAGGCTGGCTGAGCTTCGACAGCGTGACGGACGTGAAGCGCGGCATAGCATGCGTAGATTGCAACGGAGCAACAAAGTAGATGGTTCGACTACTGGGATTGTGGGTCTGCGCTATGGCGTGGCATCTGTGCAGGCTCATCACCTTGCGGCCAATGTTCGCGCTTTTGGCCGACTCGATAGCGACTGTGAGTTCCTTCAGTCTGGTGTTCTTTGTTGCTGGCTGGAGCAGGCTGTACTTGTCCGGTGGCGCGGACTGGCCACACATGCTCATCAATCTGGTGCTGTTCTACCTGTGCATTGTGATCTGTCTTGAGCGACGGACTCGCAGCTCCAGCTTGGTTTGCGCGGCCCTGGGCTTTAGCGCCGCCGTTGATGTCCTGATGATAGGTCTTTACGCCTCGGGCGCTATCTCCGGCCTGAATCCGGGTGCGCGGCTGATGGTCTTGAAAGTCCTTGGCATAGGCGTGCTGCGCCAGCAATTCCTGCGGTGTCCGCCTGATGTTCAAGCGAACGGATATCGCCGGAGCAAAGCACACCGTTAGCAACTGAGGCGCGGGAGTCAAGTTGTCAGGTTAGGACAGGTGAGTTATGTCACGATGCCAACTTGTTACAAAATGCATCTGACGCGCTAACTGTTTCGCATGCGAAAACCTAAGAGATAGAAAAAGAGGAAGTATGTTGAAGAAGAAGTGGGCGATTCTTTGGGTAGTGCGATACGCACCCATTGAGTTGATTTTGGGCCTCACATTGTTCCTGGCAGGAAGCTTTGGGTTGCACTCTTGCATAGAAGCGAGCAAGACAGAACTGCCCTTTGATACTGTGGTGACAGCATTCGGCATCTGGCCGTGGTTGCTCACATTGCTGGTTGGACTGGGCGCCATCCTGTATGCATGGAACATCGGGGCAGGAGTGAAAATGCTCCATGACAGCTTAGAAAGGGCCACAGCCAAATGAGCATTTATCGACTGAATGGTGTGCATGGAGAGATTGTCACAACCGCATTGCCCAGTGGCGACATGGCGGTGTCCAGCCCCAGCAATGGACCACTTGAGCAGATCGTATTTGATGTGTGCCGGTGGGACGGTAAGCGCAACCCGAGCTACGAAGGCTGGATAGTGCCCCACTCCAAGGTGGGAAAGATCAAAGCCCAGCTGGCTGAGAAATGCACACTGATCCGCGCATGAACGATAGCCAGGGCGGGGTCGTCTCAGAAAACGGACCGCAAAGTACGCTAAGGCGGCTGCAGCGGTCGTAGGGGCCTGAATTTGCCAGCTCCGATCTTGGCGCTGCTGCGCCAGAGGTAATCGCCGGTCAGGTTGATGTGCTCCCAGCCCAGCGGCGACAGGTACTGCAACAGCGCATCATCGACGCCGAGACCGTTTCCACGCAGCGCATGCGCTGCGCGCTCCAGGTAGACCGTGTTCCATAACACGACAGCCGCCGTCACCAAGTTTAGGCCGCTGGCCCGGTAGCGCTGCTGCTCGAAACTGCGGTCGCGAATTTCACCCAGCCGGTTGAAGAACACGGCGCGGGCCAACGCGTTCCGCGCTTCCCCCTTGTTGAGTCCGGCGTGGACACGGCGGCGCAGCTCCACGCTTTGCAGCCAGTCGAGGATGAACAGCGTGCGCTCGATGCGTCCCAGCTCACGCAGGGCGACGGCCAGGCCGTTCTGGCGTGGATAGCTGCCGAGCTTGCGCAGCATTAGTGAGGCCGTCACCGTGCCATGTTTGATCGAGGTAGCCAGCCGCAGGATTTCATCCCAATGGGCACGGACATGCTTGATGTTGAGCGTGCCGCCGACCATCGGCTTGAGCGCCTCATAGGCGGTATCGCCCTTGGGGAGGTAGAGCTTAGTGTCGCCCAGGTCGCGGATGCGCGGCGCGAAGCGGAAGCCCAGCAGGTGCATGAGCGCGAAGACGTGATCGGTAAAGCCCGCCGTGTCGGTGTAGTGCTCCTCGATCCGCAGGTCGGATTCGTGGTAAAGGAGGCCGTCGAGCACGTAGGTCGAGTCGCGCACGCCGACGTTGACCACCTTGGCGTGGAACGGCGCGTACTGGTCAGAGATGTGGGTGTAGAAAGTCCGTCCTGGGCTGCTGCCATACTTCGGGTTGATATGGCCGGTGCTTTTGGCCTTGCTGCCTGTTCGGAAGTTCTGACCGTCCGACGATGACGTGGTGCCGTCGCCCCAGTGACAGGCGAAGGGATGCCGGAACTGGGTGTTGACCAGTTCTGCCAGCGCCGTTGAATAGGTCTCGTCGCGGATGTGCCAGGCTTGCAGCCAGGCCAGCTTGGCGTAGGTCGTGCCGGGGCAGGACTCGGCCATCTTGCTCAAGCCCAGGTTGATCGCATCGGCCAGGATCGTGGTCAGCAGCAGGTTCTTGTCCTTGGCCAGGTCGCCGGATTTCAAGTGCGTGAAGTACCGGGTGAAGCCCGTCCACTCATCGACTTCGAGCAGTAGTTCGGTGATCTTGACGTGCGGCAGGATCATTGCTGTCTGGTCGATCAGCGCCTGCGCGGTGTCGGGCACCGCCGCGTCCAGCGGCGTGATCTTCAGGCCCGACTCGGTGATGATGGCATCCGGCAAGTCGTTGGCCGCCGCCATGCGGTTGACGGTGGCAAGCTGCGCTTCTAGCAGTGTCAGCCGCTCGTACAGGTACTGGTCGCAGTCGGTGGCCACGTCCAGCGGCAATTCGCTGCCCTGCTTGAGGCTGGCGAACTTCTCGTGCGGCACCAGGTAATCCTCGAAATCCTTGAACTGACGCGAGCCCTGCACCCAGATGTCGCCCGAGCGCAGCGAGTTCTTGAGTTCCGACAGCGCGCACAGTTCATAGTAGCGCCGGTCGATGCCGGCGTCGGTCATCACCAGCTTCTGCCAACGAGGCTTGATGAAGTCGGTCGGGGCATCAGTGGGCACCTTGCGGACGTTGTCAGTGTTCATGCCGCGCAGTACGTCGACGGCGTCGAGCACGCCCTTGGCGGCGGGCGCGGCCCGCAGCTTGAGCACGGCCAGGAATTCCGGCGCGTAGCGGCGCAAGGTAGCGTAGCTCTCGCCGATGCGGTGCAGGAAATCGAAGTCATCGGGCTGCGCGAGCTTCTGCGCCTCGGTGACGCTCTGGGCGAAGGCATCCCAGGACATGACGGCCTCGATGGCGGCGAACGGGTTGCCGCCCGACTGCTTGGCGTCGATCAGCGCCTGGCCGATGCGTCCGTACAGTCGCACCTTGGCGTTGATCGCTTTGCCGGACGCCTGGAACTGTTGCTGATGCTTGTGTTTGGCGGCGTTGAACAGCTTGCCCAGAATGCGGTCGTGCAGGTCGATGATTTCGTCGATGACGGTGGCCATACCCTCGATGGCCAGCGCGACGAGGGTGGCGTAGCGCCGTTGCGGCTCGAACTTGGCCAGATCAGCGGGCGTCATCTGGCCACCCTCGCGGGCGATCTTGAGCAGCCGGTTCTGGTGAAGCAGCCGTTCGATGCCAGTAGGCAGGTCGAGCGCTTGCCAGGCTTTCAGGCGCTCGATGTGTTCGAGCATGTGGCGCGAGTTCGGCTTGACGGGCGACTGGCGCAGCCAGGCCAGCCAGGTCGTCTTGCCGAACTCGCGGCGCTTGAGCAGATCATCGAGGCGATGCCGGTGGGGGTCTGTCAGCGGCTCGGACAGCGCTTCGTAGATGCGCCGGTTGGCGCGAGTAATGGCCTCGGCGCAGATGCGTTCAATGACGCCCGGTGACGGGAGCAGCACGCTCTTTTGTCGCAGCCCTTCGATCAACTCCGTCGCCAACACGATGCCTTTGTCGGTCTGCCAAGCCAGTTCATCCAGGCTGTGCACGCTGGGGCGATAGTGCCGCGTTGCGAAGGCCTGGAAACCAAAGATCGATTGCAGTTCCAGCAGGTGCTCGCGGCGCGTCTCGGCGCGCTGGCCGTAGTCCGCCCAGGCTTCGGGTGGCACCTTCAGTTGCGTGGCTACCAGACGCAGCAACGGCGGAAACGGCTCCGTATCTACCGCGAGCATCATGCCGGGATAGCGCATGTAGCAGAGCTGCACGGCGAAGCCCAGGAGGTTGGCTGGACCGCGCCGTTGCCGGATGATCGAGAGGTCGGATTCGCTGAACGTGTAGTAGCGGATCAAGTCCTCCATGGTGTCCGGCAACGCCAGCAGGCTCTCGCGCTCGGCGGCGGACAGGATCGAACGGCGCGGCATGTCCGGCGACTCCCTCTCGAATTCGCTTGGTTACATCTTCGGCGGCCAGTTATGCGTCTCACTCTGGCAGTGCTTGCACCATGCATAGAACGCGTCGTACATCACCATGCCGTGCTTGAGCATTTCATGGTCGTCGCTGAAGTTCTGCGACAAGCCAAGAGATAGCGCGTACAACCCTGTCGACTGCGGCGTCAGGTCAAGTCGGGATGTATCGGCACCGCGAACAATCACGGCGAGCTGTTTGAGGGCAGGGTCATCCATCGCGTACTTGGCCAGGAAGGCATCGAAGCTGCAAAGCTCACCGTCATGGGAAAGTTCCACTCCAGGAATGTCATACGGGACCGCGCCGGTCTCCTGAGCGATGCGCAGCACGTCGCCTGCCGGGACGTAGAGGAACTCGGCATCCGTGTCGATGAACCGCGTCACCATCCACGGGCAGGCAATGCGATCGATCTTCGGGCGTTCGCGGGTAATCCATTTCATGAGAGTCCTCCTGAGGGTTGGTGACTAGCCCAGCGAATAGCCGCTCGTTGCCAGTCGATGTTGGCCATGAATGCATCTACATAGGCACCGGCCTTGGCGCCATAGTCGATGTGATACGCGTGTTCATACATATCAAGCGCCAGGATTGGCAAAGCGCCAGCCAAGGTGTGGCAGTGATCGGCGGCCCACTGGTTGCTCAACTTGCCGTCGCGCGCTGATTGGACCAGCAGCACCCAGCCGGAACCGCCGCCGAGCGCCTTGCCCATCGCCGAGAATTCGGCCTGCCAGCGCTCGACGCTGCCAAAGTCGCGCTCGATCGCCTCGCACAGCGGGCCTACGGGCAACACGCCGTTGCCGCCCAGCGAGTCGAAGTAGATCTCATGCAGCAGCATCGAGTTGTAGGCGATCAGTTCTTCGCGTTTGAGACCGTTCAGCAGGAAGCCGGCTTCCTGCGTGAAGTCAAGGGTGCCGAGCTTGGTGTGGATGGCGTTCAGGCGTTTGACGGCCCCGGAATAGTTGTTTTCGTGATGGCTGGCGATCAGCTTTTCGGACAGACCATTTAGGGTACTTGCGGGGAAAGGCAGCGGTTTAATGTCGAAGGACATGGTGTCACCTCACAAGATCAAGGTCTTCAATATCAGGCCCAGCACCGCACATGCCGCGATGACGTGAATCACGTTTCGCTTGAAGCGGAACAAGGCCACTGCCGCACCGATGGTGATCAGTGCCGACACCCAGTCGAAGTGCCCGGCGAGGCCTTTGGGCCAGAGCACGTGATAGGCGAAAAACACGGCCAGGTTCAGGATCACACCGACCACCGCTGCCGTTATCGCAGTCAGCGGCGCGGTAAACCGGAGATCTCCGCGCGTCGACTCTACGAACGGCCCTCCGGCGAGGATGAAAATGAAGGACGGCAGGAAAGTGAACCAGGTCACCAGCGCGGCTGCGACCGCACCGGCAACGAACAACATATCGGGGCCGAATAGTGCCTGTACATAGGCCCCCACAAAGCCGACGAAGGCCACCACCATAATGAGCGGCCCCGGATTGGCCTCGCCGAGCGCCAACCCATCGACCATCTGCGTGGGGGTGAGCCAACTGTAATGGCCGACCGCACCCTGATAGATGTACGGCAATACTGCATAGGCCCCCCCAAAGGTCAGTAATGCGGCTTTCGTAAAGAACCAGCCCATCTGGGTCAGGGTGTGGTCCCAGCCATAGGTGCCGAGAAGGAATGCCATGGGGATCAGCCACAACAGGCAACCCATCGCGGCAACCCGCAGCGAGCCAGACCAGCGGAACAGGGCGTGCGACGGTATGGGGGTGTTGTCATCGATCAGCGCGGGGCCATAGGATTTATCGGCCGCACGATGCGCGCCGCCGGCCCTGAATTTGTCCGGGGTAACGCGACCGCCGATATACCCTATCAGCGCGGCCCCGGCGACGATGGCCGGAAACGGCACATTCATCGCGAAGATGGCGACGAATGCCCCAGCGGCAATCGCCCACATCAGGCCGTTCTTGAGAGCACGCGAGCCGATCCGATGCACGGCCTGCACGACAACCGCGGTGATGGCAGGTTTGATGCCGTAGAACAGGCCGGAAACCAGCGGCGTGTCACCGAACGCAATGTAAATCCACGACAGCGCGATCAGAAAGAAGAGCGAAGGCAGCACAAACAGGACACCTGCAACTATGCCTCCCCAAGTTCGGTGCATTAGCCAGCCCATGTATGTGGCGAGTTGCTGCCCCTCCGGGCCCGGAAGCAGCATGCAGAAGTTGAGCGCATGCAGAAAGCGACGCTCGCTGATCCAGCGCCGCTGTTCGACCAATTCGCGGTGCATGATCGCGATCTGTCCGGCGGGGCCGCCGAAGCCTATGAACCCGATCTTTAACCACAGGCGAAACGCTTGCCAAAAGCTGACAACTTGTGGGGAGGGAGGCACTGCCACAGCCTCCTTGGTTACGACGGTTTGAGTCATACGGTGAGGGTCCCTTTTTCAAAGCTGGCCAGTAAGCCATCGAACACAGTGGAGGCGATGGCCAATAGTTGATCGTCGTGGTCAACCGTTTCCCGCAAACCGGCCAGTACGCTTTCGATACCAGTGGCCTCTGGCGGCTGGATGCCGCCCACGTCGAGGTAATGCACCACAAGGCCAATCCTTGTGATGGCGGGCTGTTCCAGCCCAAAGCTCGCCGCCAGGACCTCGAACGTGACACGGCTGCCGACATGGCTGAACGTCGCGCCATCGAAGTCGAAGCCCAACGCATCCGGCGGGCAGTCCGCAGGGGTTGCCAACCAAAGGATGCGCGCCTGCGGGTCGATGAAGCGCCGGATCAGCCATGCGCTGGCGAGCCGATCAACCCAAGGACGTGCGCGAGTGGCCCAGGTACGGGCCTGGTAATCCAAACGATCCAAGCGGGTAATAGTCCCCTCTACAGCGTGCGGCTCGTCCGGCGACAGCGTGCGGGCGCAAGCTTGTTCCAGTTCACACAACGCACTGTCCGCTTGACGCTGAGCCTCGCCGGGGTAGAAGTCGATTTCAACCAGCGTAGTAAAGGATTTGCGAAGCTTACGCACCTGCCGCAGCACGTCTTGCACGGTATCCAATGTCAGCGTCTGCCTGAGATGATGGACATCGACTAGCAAGGCAGCAAAATCGTTGCTGCGGTCGAATAATGCGACGAAGTTGACCCCTTCAGGGTCTTCCATACGCAGCACATGAGCGACCCCACCGCCTTCACGCACATCGGAGGCCAAGTTATCCAGCACCGCGCGGCATTCGTCGCGGTCGGGCATCAGGTACACGCCGTCGCGCAGCACCGCAGCGCCGGAGGCTTTGAGGGCACGCCACGTCCGTTGCCGGACGGTCGCGTTTTCAGTAGGCAAGGAAAGGATAAGCGAAAGCAAATTCATTTCGTAGATGTTACTACAATAATGAGATAAGATCTACAAAATAAAGTCTTGAGTAGATTGCAAAAACGGTCATTTGCGCAATCACAATGGAGGCAGCACACCCATAAGGTGTTGTGCGTTGCTAAAACGTATTGCAAAATAAAAACAAATGGCAATAGGAATAAGCAATCATGCGCATCTGTCATTTTCAGAAGACGACTGCACCAGTTGATTGGGCGTAATGGCTGTTGTGCAGCCAGCTCCTGACAGTTCAATATCAGAAGTGATCTGCACCAATCTCGACTATGCTCAATACTCGTGTGCACCAAAGCGAGGTGAGCATGGCGACGGACACCCCACGGATTCCAGAACAAGGCGTGGCCACTCTGCCTGATGAGGCTTGGGAGCGTGCGCGCCGTCGTGCGGAGATCATCAGTCCGTTGGCGCAGTCGGAGACGGTCGGGCACGAAGCGGCCGATATGGCGGCTCAGGCGCTGGGCTTGTCTCGGCGCCAGGTATACGTTCTGATCCGGCGTGCCCGGCAAGGCAGCGGCCTCGTGACGGATCTGGTGCCCGGCCAGTCCGGTGGAGGTAAAGGTAAGGGGCGCTTGCCGGAACCGGTCGAGCGCGTCATCCACGAGCTACTGCAAAAGCGGTTCCTGACCAAGCAGAAGCGCAGCCTAGCGGCCTTTCACCGCGAAGTCACTCAGGTGTGCAAGGCTCAAAAACTGCGAGTGCCGGCGCGCAATACCGTGGCCTTACGGATCGCTAGCCTTGACCCGCGCAAGGTCATCCGCCGGCGGGAAGGCCAGGATGCCGCTCGTGACCTACAAGGTGTGGGCGGCGAGCCTCCTGCCGTGACCGCGCCGCTGGAGCAGGTGCAGATAGACCATACGGTCATCGACCTGATCGTGGTCGATGACCGCGACCGGCAACCTATTGGCCGCCCGTACCTGACCCTCGCCATCGACGTGTTCACCCGCTGCGTGCTCGGCATGGTCGTCACGCTGGAAGCGCCGTCTGCCGTTTCGGTTGGCCTGTGCCTCGTGCATGTCGCCTGCGACAAGCGCCCTTGGCTGGAAGGACTGAACGTGGAAATGGATTGGCAGATGAGCGGCAAGCCCTTGCTGCTCTACCTAGACAACGCGGCCGAGTTCAAGAGCGAGGCCCTGCGCCGGGGTTGCGAGCAGCATGGCATCCGGCTGGACTATCGCCCGCTGGGACAGCCGCACTATGGCGGCATCGTGGAACGGATCATCGGCACGGCGATGCAGATGATTCACGACGAACTGCCGGGAACGACCTTCTCCAACCCTGACCAGCGCGGCGACTACGATTCCGAAAACAAGGCCGCCCTGACGCTGCGCGAGCTAGAGCGCTGGCTCACATTGGCGGTCGGCACCTACCACGGTTCGGTGCACAACGGCCTGCTCCAACCGCCGGCCGCGCGCTGGGCCGAGGCCGTGGCGCGTGTCGGCGTACCGGCCGTCGTCACACGCGCTACTTCGTTCCTGGTCGATTTTCTGCCGATCCTCCGGCGCACGCTGACCCGCACCGGCTTTGTCATCGACCACATCCACTACTACGCCGATGCGCTCAAGCCGTGGATTGCACGGCGTGAACGCTGGCCGTCCTTTCTGATCCGGCGCGATCCGCGCGACATCAGCCGTATCTGGGTCCTGGAACCGGAGGGACAGCATTACCTGGAAATTCCCTACCGTACCTTGTCGCATCCGGCTGTCACCCTCTGGGAACAACGGCAGGCGCTGGCGAAACTGCGGCAGCAAGGGCGCGAACAGGTGGATGAGTCGGCGCTGTTCCGCATGATCGGCCAGATGCGTGAGATTGTGACCAGCGCGCAGAAGGCCACACGCAAGGCGCGGCGTGACGCGGATCGCCGCCAGCACCTCAAGACATCAGCTCGGCCGGACAAGCCCGTTCCGCCGGATACGGATATTGCCGACCCGCAGGCAGACAACTTGCCACCCGCCAAACCGTTCGACCAGATTGAGGAGTGGTAGCCGTGGACGAATATCCCATCATCGACCTGTCCCACCTGCTGCCGGCGGCCCAGGGCTTGGCCCGTCTTCCGGCGGACGAGCGCATCCAGCGCCTTCGCGCCGACCGCTGGATCGGCTATCCGCGCGCAGTCGAGGCGCTGAACCGGCTGGAAGCCCTTTATGCGTGGCCAAACAAGCAACGCATGCCCAACCTGCTGCTGGTTGGCCCGACCAACAATGGCAAGTCGATGATCGTCGAGAAGTTCCGCCGCACCCACCCGGCCAGCTCCGACGCCGACCAGGAGCACATCCCGGTGTTGGTCGTGCAGATGCCGTCCGAGCCGTCCGTGATCCGCTTCTACGTCGCGCTGCTCGCCGCGATGGGCGCGCCGCTGCGCCCACGCCCACGGTTGCCGGAAATGGAGCAACTGGCTCTGGCACTGCTGCGCAAGGTCGGCGTGCGCATGCTGGTGATCGACGAGCTGCACAACGTGCTGGCCGGCAACAGCGTCAACCGCCGGGAATTCCTCAACCTGCTGCGCTTCCTCGGCAACGAACTGCGCATCCCGTTGGTTGGGGTAGGCACGCGCGACGCCTACCTAGCCATCCGCTCCGATGACCAGTTGGAAAATCGCTTCGAGCCGATGATGCTGCCGGTATGGGAGGCCAACGACGATTGCTGCTCACTGCTGGCCAGCTTCGCCGCTTCGCTCCCGCTGCGCCGGCCTTCCCCAATTGCCACGCTGGACATGGCTCGCTACCTGCTCACACGCAGCGAGGGCACCATAGGGGAACTGGCGCACTTGCTGATGGCGGCGGCCATCGTCGCCGTGGAGAGCGGCGAGGAAGCGATCAACCATCGCACACTCAGCATGGCCGTTTACACCGGACCCAGCGAGCGGCGGCGGCAATTCGAGCGGGAACTGATGTGAAGCCTGCGCCGCGCTGGCCGCTGCATCCCGCCCCGAAAGAAGGCGAGGCGCTGTCCTCATGGCTCAACCGCGTGGCCCTTTGCTATCACATGGAGGAGCCCGACCTGCTGGAGCACGATCTTGGTCACGGCCAGGTCGATGACCTGGACACCGCGCCACCACTCTCGCTGCTGGCGTTGCTTTCCCAGCGGAGCGGCATCGAGCTGGACCGGCTGCGCTGTATGAGTTTCGCCGGATGGGTGCCTTGGCTACTGGACAGCCTTGATGACCAGATTCCAGACGCCTTGGAAACCTATGCGTTTCAGCTCTCGGTGTTGCTGCCAAGACTCCGCCGTAAGACGCGATCCATCACGAGCTGGCGTGCCTGGCTGCCCAGCCAGCCGATAAACCGCGCCTGTCCGCTCTGCCTGAGCGATCCGGAGAACCAAGCCGTACTGCTCGCGTGGAAGCTGCCCCTGATGCTGAGCTGCCCGCTGCATGGCTGCTGGCTGGAATCCTATTGGGGCGTGCCAGGGCGGTTTCTCGGCTGGGAGAACGCCGACGCCGAACCGCGCACCGCCAGCGACGCGATTGCGGCGATGGACCAGCGTACCTGGCAGGCACTGACAACCGGTCACGTGGAGCTGCCGCGCCGACGCATCCACGCCGGATTGTGGTTTCGACTTCTTCGCACGCTGCTCGATGAGCTGAACACCCCGCTTTCCGCGTGCGGAACCTGCGCGGGGTATCCCCGCCAAGTCTGGGAAGGCTGCGGGCATCCGCTGCGTGCTGGGCAAAGTCTGTGGCGACCGTATGAAACCCTGAATCCGATAGTACGGTTACAGATGCTGGAGGCGGCGGCAACGGCAATCAGCTTGATTGAGGTGAGGGACATCAGCCCGCCAGGCGAGCAGGCAAAGCTATTCTGGTCCGAGCCCCAAACCGGGTTCACCAGTGGCCTGCCGACGAAAGCGCCGAAGCCCGAGCCCATCAATCACTGGCAGCGTGCAGTCCAGGCCATCGACGAGGCCATCATTGAAGCGCGACACAACCCCGAGACGGCACGCTCGCTGTTCGCGTTGGCTTCCTATGGTCGGCGCGATCCCGCTTCCTTGGAACGGTTGCGCGCCACCTTCGTGAAGGAAGGCATCCCGCCGGAATTTCTGTCACATTACCTGCCTGATGCACCCTTTGCATGTCTTAAACAAAATGACGGGTTAAGTGACAAATTTTGACGGATAGAGCTTTCCGGCTCACACTGTCACATAATCGAACGTATACGTGACGGGTGAAAAGGTGCTGATCGGCTACATGCGGGTATCGAAGGCGGACGGATCCCAGTCCACCAATTTGCAACGCGATGCGCTCATCGCCGCTGGTGTGAGCCTTGCGCACCTTTACGAGGATCTGGCCTCGGGCAGGCGCGATGATCGCCCAGGGTTGGCTGCTTGCCTGAAGGCGCTTCGTGAAGGGGACACGCTGATCGTGTGGAAGCTCGATCGGCTTGGCCGTGATCTGCGCCACCTGATCAACACCGTGCACGACCTAACTGCGCGTAGCGTGGGCCTGAAGGTCCTGACCGGTCACGGTGCGGCGGTCGACACGACGACTGCCGCCGGCAAGCTTGTGTTCGGTATTTTTGCCGCGCTGGCCGAGTTCGAGCGTGAGTTGATTTCCGAGCGAACAGTCGCTGGACTTATCTCGGCGCGCGCTCGCGGCAGGAAAGGGGGGCGCCCCTTCAAGATGACCGCCGCCAAGCTACGCCTGGCGATGGCCAGCATGGGGCAACCGGAAACCAAGGTGGGCGATCTCTGCGAAGAACTCGGGATTACCCGGCAGACGCTCTACCGGCACGTGTCGCCCAAGGGCGAACTGCGGCCAGACGGCGTAAAGCTGCTCTCCCTCGGTTCAGCCGCATAAATGGAGGCGACCTGGAACGGGGCGCTGTTCAGTGCGGCAACGATCCGATTACCGGTGTCGACCCAGAGCAGCCGTAGAGCTTTTGGGAAAGCTGTCGTTCAACACCTGAATTAAGCCGACCCGCGAAGCGGGTTCGGCTTGAATGAATTGTTAGACATCACTGGCATGGCACCAAGCAATTTAGTGGCTTCATGTTTCACGAAGTGAACGAACGCCGCCAACTGATCCGCGCGTGAGGCCAAGCAATCTTCTCCTTGTCCAAGATAAGCCTGCCGGGCTTCAAGCAGTACGGGCTTATGTTGATCTGGCAGACGCTCAATTGCCCAGTTGGCAACGATATCCTTCGGTGCGATCTTGCCGGTTGCTGCGCTGTACCAAATGCGAGACAAGGTAAGCACTACATTCCGCTCATCGCCTTCCCAATCCGGCTGCGAATTCCATAGTTTCAGAGTGTCGCTCAATGCCTTGAATAGATCGCCTTCCGGAACTGGGTTAAAGAAATCCTCTGCGGCCGAACCTGCCAATGCAAGGCTATGCTGCCTTACTTTAGTTAGCAGAATAGCCAGATCAACATCGGTTGTGGCGGGCTCGAAGATGCCCGCAAGAATGTCCTTACGCTGCCACTCCCCGAATTGCAGTTCCCGTCTGGCCGGATAACGCCAAGGGACAACATCACCATGCACGACGATGGTAACTTCCAAGGCGCGGAGAGCCTCACTTTGGCCAGGGGAGGCAGAAATTTCCAAGAGATCTACGACCAGGGCTTGTCGGACAGTCTCATCGAGCTGTGCAGCCACAGTAACCAGCAAATCAATATCACTGTATGGCTTCAGGCCACCGTCCAGTGCAGAGCCGTACAAATGCACGGCCAGCAACGTTGATTCCAGATGACGCTCGATGGCGTTGAGAGCCAGTGATAGCTGTACCGAAATCTCGGCGGGTACTGCGTTACTCATGATGTCTAACGTTTGAAATAAGGGGCGGGACAAAGCGCTAGCTTTGGACCGTCCCTGTTGATTGATGGGTTAGGCCAGTGCTTTTCGCAAGAATACCAGCGCTTTGCGCCGCAGCAAACTGACCAGGAACAATCGAATTTCTGACTGCAAAAACTGGTGCACCGAAACAACAACCTGACCGAAGCGATGGGTTTAAACCTGTGCAAGAACGGAGGTTTTCAACCCGCGACCTTGAACGAAGCCAAGGATGTTCTGGCGCGCATTTGGCCGAGAATGTTTCTTGAGACACAACCAGAAAAATGCGCGCCTTGTGCTGAAGAAGCCAATACCGTGAAAAACTTCTGCAAAAACGTTGTTTTTTGCTTTTCCTGACCGAAGCCAATTTTTAAAGCTCTGAACAAATAGGCCTAACGTTTGAAATAAGGGGCGGGACAAAGCGCTAGCTTTGGACCGTCCCTGTTGATTGATGGGTTAGGCCAGTGCTTTTCGCAAGAATACCAGCGCTTTGCGCCGCAGCAAACTGACCAGGAACAATCGAATTTCTGACTGCAAAAACTGGTGCACCGAAACAACAACCTGACCGAAGCGATGGGTTTAAACCTGTGCAAGAACGGAGGTTTTCAACCCGCGACCTTGAACGAAGCCAAGGATGTTCTGGCGCGCATTTGGCCGAGAATGTTTCTTGAGACACAACCAGAAAAATGCGCGCCTTGTGCTGAAGAAGCCAATACCGTGAAAAACTTCTGCAAAAACGTTGTTTTTTGCTTTTCCTGACCGAAGCCAATTTTTAAAGCTCTGAACAAATAGGCCTAACGTTTGAAATAAGGGGCGGGACAAAGCGCTAGCTTTGGACCGTCCCTGTTGATTGATGGGTTAGGCCAGTGCTTTTCGCAAGAATACCAGCGCTTTGCGCCGCAGCAAACTGACCAGGAACAATCGAATTTCTGACTGCAAAAACTGGTGCACCGAAACAACAACCTGACCGAAGCGATGGGTTTAAACCTGTGCAAGAACGGAGGTTTTCAACCCGCGACCTTGAACGAAGCCAAGGATGTTCTGGCGCGCATTTGGCCGAGAATGTTTCTTGAGACACAACCAGAAAAATGCGCGCCTTGTGCTGAAGAAGCCAATACCGTGAAAAACTTCTGCAAAAACGTTGTTTTTTGCTTTTCCTGACCGAAGCCAATTTTTAAAGCTCTGAACAAATAGGCCTAACGTTTGAAATAAGGGGCGGGACAAAGCGCTAGCTTTGGACCGTCCCTGTTGATTGATGGGTTAGGCCAGTGCTTTTCGCAAGAATACCAGCGCTTTGCGCCGCAGCAAACTGACCAGGAACAATCGAATTTCTGACTGCAAAAACTGGTGCACCGAAACAACAACCTGACCGAAGCGATGGGTTTAAACCTGTGCAAGAACGGAGGTTTTCAACCCGCGACCTTGAACGAAGCCAAGGATGTTCTGGCGCGCATTTGGCCGAGAATGTTTCTTGAGACACAACCAGAAAAATGCGCGCCTTGTGCTGAAGAAGCCAATACCGTGAAAAACTTCTGCAAAAACGTTGTTTTTTGCTTTTCCTGACCGAAGCCAATTTTTAAAGCTCTGAACAAATAGGCCTAACTTTGTTTTAGGGCGACTGCCCTGCTGCGTAACATCGTTGCTGCTCCATAACATCAAACATCGACCCACGGCGTAACGCGCTTGCTGCTTGGATGCCCGAGGCATAGACTGTACAAAAAAACAGTCATAACAAGCCATGAAAACCGCCACTGCGCCGTTACCACCGCTGCGTTCGGTCAAGGTTCTGGACCAGTTGCGTGAGCGCATACGCTACTTGCATTACAGCTTACGAACCGAACAGGCTTATGTCCACTGGGTTCGTGCCTTCATCCGTTTCCACGGTGTGCGTCACCCGGCAACCTTGGGCAGCAGCGAAGTCGAGGCATTTCTGTCCTGGCTGGCGAACGAGCGCAAGGTTTCGGTCTCCACGCATCGTCAGGCATTGGCGGCCTTGCTGTTCTTCTACGGCAAGGTGCTGTGCACGGATCTGCCCTGGCTTCAGGAGATCGGAAGACCTCGGCCGTCGCGGCGCTTGCCGGTGGTGCTGACCCCGGATGAAGTGGTTCGCATCCTCGGTTTTCTGGAAGGCGAGCATCGTTTGTTCGCCCAGCTTCTGTATGGAACGGGCATGCGGATCAGTGAGGGTTTGCAACTGCGGGTCAAGGATCTGGATTTCGATCACGGCACGATCATCGTGCGGGAGGGCAAGGGCTCCAAGGATCGGGCCTTGATGTTACCCGAGAGCTTGGCACCCAGCCTGCGCGAGCAGCTGTCGCGTGCACGGGCATGGTGGCTGAAGGACCAGGCCGAGGGCCGCAGCGGCGTTGCGCTTCCCGACGCCCTTGAGCGGAAGTATCCGCGCGCCGGGCATTCCTGGCCGTGGTTCTGGGTTTTTGCGCAGCACACGCATTCGACCGATCCACGGAGCGGTGTCGTGCGTCGCCATCACATGTATGACCAGACCTTTCAGCGCGCCTTCAAACGTGCCGTAGAACAAGCAGGCATCACGAAGCCCGCCACACCGCACACCCTCCGCCACTCGTTCGCGACGGCCTTGCTCCGCAGCGGTTACGACATTCGAACCGTGCAGGATCTGCTCGGCCATTCCGACGTCTCTACGACGATGATTTACACGCATGTGCTGAAAGTTGGCGGTGCCGGAGTGCGCTCACCGCTTGATGCGCTGCCGCCCCTCACTAGTGAGAGGTAGGGCAGCGCAAGTCAATCCTGGCGGATTCACTACCCCTGCGCGAAGGCCATCGGTGCCGCATCGAACGGCCGGTTGCGGAAAGTCCTCCCTGCGTCCGCTGATGGCCGGCAGCAGCCCGTCGTTGCCTGATGGATCCAACCCCTCCGCTGCTATAGTGCAGTCGGCTTCTGACGTTCAGTGCAGCCGTCTTCTGAAAACGACATATACATTGCAGATTCATTCAAAGAGCTATGCCGGGGAGCATGGCTCTTTTGTCTATACCCTATGTATCTATGAAAGGAACGTATGGCGCTCTTCTATGGTTTGGCCTCGGGGTTTGTTGTCATTGGCGTGATATGGCTGATACGCAAGATGCTGCAGCAGAGCTATATCGACAGCATGAAAGACATGCTTGCGCTAGTCGGCATGGTTTCTGGCTTGGCATGGGTGATGGTGCAAGCGCTTGATGCGCCGGAAGGCAGCGCAGGCCCAGCAACAGCATTCTTGCAATCAATCCCTTGGGGGTTGATTTGGGTAGTCGATGGGGTTTTGCTGGCAGTCCTGCTACTCGTTATTCGCAAGTGGAGAGGCCAACATGCTGCCGATAACTGAACCCCTCTCAGAGCCTCAAAAAGTGCAGTGGCAAGTGCTTTGCCGCCGCATGATGCTGGGAAACTTTCTGCTTGCTATTGGTGCGTTTGTGTCTGTGGCCATCTATGTGCGGCTTGTGCCAGGCACGAATGAACCACTCATTCATGCATTGAGCGATACCCTGTTAAATGCGGCTCCAGCTGGGCTTGCAGGGCTCTTGTATGCCATTGGATTGCTGATCTTTACCAGGCGCATAGCGGGCGGCTTTCATCGCTTCTATGTTGATGCCCTGTATTTCCGCGCAATAGGTAGCGCCATTGCCGGTGCCATCGCAGCGATTGGGTTTTACTTGCTTGCAAGGTAGGGGCTGCATGTCCGAAAAACTGACTGGCCGATGGGGGCCATACGACCCCAAAACACCGGAAGATAAGAAGAAGGCCCAAGGGCAGGCACAGAAGCGCCGAGAGCGCCAGGCTGCGCAGCTGGCATGGCTAGACAAGCATAAGAGCTGTGCGAACGGCTGCGGCAAGCCTGTGGCCTTCTACGAGGACTCGCCATCATTGGCGCTAAAGCATGGCGGCTGCTGTTCGCGTGAATGCGAAGAGGCTTGGAAGGCCAACCACCACCAACCCGCCGCCCCCAGGGGGGCGAAAAAAAGAACCATGGCCAAGGCCCCGCAATCTCTCCAGAAGATTGCCCGCGTTTACCTGCGGGTGAGCACAGAAGCCCAGGATTTAGAGCGGCAAGAGGCCATCGTCTTGCAGGCGAAAGCCAGCGGGTACTACGTGGCCGGGGTGTACCGCGAGAAGGCATCAGGAGCCCGCGCAGACCGGCCCGAGCTGCTGCGCATGGTTGCCGATCTGCAGGCCGGTGAAGTAGTCATATCGGAGCGCATCGACCGTATCAGCCGCTTGCCGTTGGCCGACGCCGAAAAGCTGATCCATACCATTCAGGCCAAAGGCGCGCGCCTAGCCGTGCCTGGCGTGTTTGACCTGTCGGAGCTGGCGACCGACGCCCAGGGGACGGCCAAAATCGTTCTGGAGGCCTTGCAAGGGATGTTGCTGCGCATGGCGCTGCAGATCGCGCGGGAAGAGTACGAGACACGCCGAGAGCGGCAGGCCCAGGGGATCGAGCTGGCCAAGAGTGCAGGCCGCTACAAAGGCCGCCAGCCCAACCAGGCACAACATGCGCGGATTGTTGCCCTGCGCCTGGCTGGCTACAGCATCCAGAAGACCGCAGACATGACGGAGAGCAGCACAGCTCAGGTCAAGCGGGTATGGGCCGAGCACAAGAAGAAGACCGAGTAGCGAAAAATTTTTGACAGGTGCCACGACTCATGAAAAGCCGCCTGCTTGATTCATAAGGCTTTTTTCATCTTGTGTGGCACTGGTCAACAAGCAAATGCTGCAGATTCCAGTTAAATTGGTTCGCTGTCCACGAAATATTGGAACGGGTGTCCATATAAAGTGGAATCTGCACAAATGCCATGGATGGTGAAAAAAATACTGTGCTTTGCCACAGATGATGAAAAAAATTGGGCTCATAGGGACACCGAATATGCAAATCAAGATCAACAGACGCAGCGCCTATGCACCTATTCGCTATGAGGCAACAAGGCCTTTTGCAGTGCCTATCAGTAAGGCTTATGTCGCAGCAAGTAAACGAGGCGAAGAGGCCCGCATTGCCTTTGTGAAAAGGCAATTGCTGCCATTGCTGCGCACCGCTGCAGTCAATTTAGGGAGGGAACAAGGGCCAGGCCCGCTGCAAAGCGAGGCGGTGAACATCCAAGTTTTCGGCTCTTATGTTGACAGTGGCAAGGTCATCTGGGCGTGTCCGAATTTTTGTGTAAACGGTTCGGACTTCAATTGACGGAGATGCGGTCTCCGAACTGAATGGTAAAGCGGGTCAGCGCAGCCTTCCAATCCCGGATGGGCATGGTCCACTTCTGACTGATGTTGCGCAGGGCCAGATAGAACAGTTTGGTCAGCGCTTCGTCACTGGGGAACGAGCCCCGGTTCTTGGTCAGCTTCCTCAGGCTCATGTTGACCGACTCGATGGCGTTGGTGGTGTAGATGACCTTGCGGATTTCGGGTGGGTAGTCAAAGAACGGAATCAGCCGGCTCCAGTTCCTGCGCCAGGACTGGCCGATGGGTTGGTACTCGGCATCCCAGCGGGCCTCGAATTCACCGAGCATCAGCTCGGCCTCCTCGGCGGTGGTTGCCGTGTAGATGCGTCGCAGGTCGGCGGCCACTTCTTTGCGACGCTTCCACGAGACGTAGTTCAGGCTGTGGCGCACCATGTGCACGATGCACAGTTGCACCACCGCCTTGGGGAATACCGCCTCAATGGCGTCGGGGAAGCCTTTAAGCCCGTCGACGCAGGCGATGAAGATGTCCTGCACGCCCCGGTTGCGAAGTTCGGTGACGACCTGCAGCCAGAACTTGGCACCCTCGGTTTGCGCCAGCCACAGGCCCAGCACCTCCTTGTCACCCGTCATGGTGATGCCGATGGCCAAGTACACCGCCTTGACCCGCACAGCGCCCTCGCGCACCTTCACATGGATGCAGTCCAGATAGACGATGGGGTAGATTGCATCGAGCGGGCGGGCTTGCCAGGTCTTGACCTCATCGGCCACGGCGTCGGTCACCGAGGAAATCAGGCTGGGCGAGACCTCGGTGCCGTACATCTCCTCCAGGTGGGCCTGTATCTCGCGCACCGTCATGCCGCGGGCGTACAGCGAGATGATTTTGTCGTCGAAGCCGGCCCAGCGGGTCTGGTGCTTGGGGATGAGCTGGGGCTCGAAGCTGCCATGGCGGTCACGTGGCACCTCGATGGGCAACTCGCCGAAATCGCCCTTGAGGGTCTTCTTGCTCTTGCCATTGCGGGTGTTGCCAGTGGTGTTGGCTACCGCTTCGTTGCGTTCGTGGCCCAGATGCTCGGTCAGTTCGGCGTCTAGGGCTCGCTCCACCAGCAGCTTGGTCAACTGCTTGAGCAGGCCGTTCTCGCCGATGAGGTCTTCGGGCTTCTTGTAGTTGGCCAGCAGGCCAGACAGCAGTTCTTCGGGTACGTCGTGTTTCTTGGTGCTCATTGTGCTTACGGACAGGCCGGCTTGCGCCGGCGGTTGATTGTCCGTTTACACAAAATTCTGCACACCCTCTGTCCTCCAGAAAAATTGAATCAATTGATAAAGAAAAACTTAACAATAGTTGCCTGCTTTGCAGCGAAGACAGGCCCCATCACTGCCATCGGAGACTTGTGGCCGAGTACCTTGCTGGCAAGTGGTCGAATGTCGAAATCGTGCATCTTTAGGGCCGAAGGCACGTATCGTGAATGGAAGTACATCACACATTTCGCATCAAGCTCGGGGCCTCCAATCACAGCTCGATCTCGACGGTTCATGAGGCATGCAGCCCCAGGTACAGACAGCTCTCAGAAAGCTGCTCGCAAATGTCGTGGCACTCCTAGGATGCACTAGGAGATCGACCCATGTGTGGGCTATCATGAGCGACGCCTAGGCCCACATGGGGCTCGTCCGGATCACCGCCATTCGCGTCTCGGTTTGGCACTGCTATAGGTCTTCTGAAATAGCTGACGCATCAGGCCAAGTTGAAGTGCTTCAATTAGGAGATGTTCCATGTCAACCGGTATGTTCATACTGCACTCCAACTATACGCCGGCGGGGGACCAGCCAGAAGCGATAGCGCGCCTGCTATCTGACCTAGAAGAAGGTGCGACACACCAAACGCTGAAGGGGATCACTGGCTCAGGCAAGACCTTTACGATGGCCAATGTGATCCATCGTCTGAAGCGGCCTACATTGATCTTGGCTCCTAACAAGACATTGACCGCGCAGCTTTATAGTGAAATGAAGCATTTCTTCCCAGAAAATGCGGTCGAGTATTTTGTTTCCTACTATGACTATTTCCAGCCCGAGGTCTATATACCGGGCAGTGATCGCTTCATTCAAAAGGACTCGGCGATCAATGATCATCTTGAGCGTCTGCGTCTATCCACGACCAAATCCTTGATTGAGCGCCGCGACGTGATTGTCGTTGCTTCGGTTTCTTCAATCTACGGCCTGGGTGATCCAGATGCATACCGAGCGCTGCAGATGGCTCTGTCCCCTGGGGCCAACCTAAATCAGCGGGAGCTGATTCGTCGCCTGGTTCTACTGCAATATGAGCGTACTGAGCGCACCCTCAAGCGTGCAACGTTCCGAGTTCGAGGTGAGGTGATTGATATTTTCCCTGCCGATTCAGAACACAGGGCGGTTCGGGTGGAACTGCTGGACGACTCTGTTGAGTCTGTTCAATGGCTAGACCCTGTTACGGGTAAAACACTGGGGAAAATTGACCACTACTTGGTTTCTCCAAAGACGCTTTTCGCGACACCTACGAACAAGATCGAATCCGCGTCCGAGAAGATTCTCGCTGAAATGGAAGAGCGCGTTGCCCAACTAAACAGGGACAATCGCTTGGTCGAGGCCAACCGTCTGTACGAGCGGATCACAAACGACGTAGAGATGATGCGGGAGCTTGGCTACTGCTCGGGGATGGAGAATTATTCCTGCTACTTCAGTGACCGGGACTCGGCTGCGCCTCCGATCACCTTGCTGGATTACCTGCCGAAAGACGGGCTCCTGTTCGTTGATGAATCCCACGTCATGGTGCCGCAGATATCCGCAATGTACCGGGGGGATCAGGCACGCAAGGATACGTTGATCGATTACGGGTTCCGTTTGCCTTCATCGAAGAACAACCGGCCATTGAACTTTGGCGAATTCGAGAAGGTCAAGCCACAGACCATCTTTGTTTCGGCCACTCCTGGTGAATACGAGTTGAGGGTATCGAAAGGCCGGGTTGTCGAGCAGATCATCCGGCCCACAGGGCTGCTTGATCCCAAGGTGGAGGTGCGAAAGGCGGACGGGCGCATGAACGATCTGCTTGCCGAAATATCGACGTGCGTGAAGAGAAAAGACCGCGTGCTCGTGACCACGCTGACAAAGGTCGGCGCGGAAGAGTTGACGGATTTCTTGACGGACAGCGGAATCCGAGCGCGCTACATGCATTCGGACATCAAGGCGGAGGATCGTGTTGAAATCATCAATGGCCTGCGCGCTGGGGAGTTTGATGTTCTGATCGGCGTGAGCCTTTTGCGCGAGGGGCTGGATATCCCCGAGGCGTCATTGGTAGCCATTCTCGATGCGGACCGTGCGGGCTTCCTGAGGTCGGCCCAGGCGCTCATTCAGATGATAGGCCGAGTCGCCCGGAATGAGAACGGAAAAGCGATCTTGTATGCGGATGCGATGACTCCTGCGATGCAGCAAGCAATTGATGAGACAAATCGGCGCAGGGAACTTCAAATTGCCTTTAACGAAGAAAACGGAATCTCTCCGACCTCTTCTGTGCGAAAGCTGGCAGGAAAAGAGACGAATGCGGAGGAACCCACAGTTCACTCCGAGGCTTTCTGCAAGAGTTTGTCCGACCTTTGCGACCAAATCACTGCCAAGGAACAATTACTACTCGAATTTACCGACGCTGGTGACGAGCAACACGTGGAAGAAATCCGTAGTCAATTGGATGTTTTGTACCGGCAATTCATTTATATCTAATCTTTAGCCGGCTTTAATAGCAACTAAGTTGTACGGTCGACCGATCTGCATCTAGTTTAAGCGAGCAGAAGGTCGACTAACAATTCGGGCATACGTAATGAGCCACCAAGGCTCGGTGCTTTGCTTTCCGAAGCTGATGCCCTACGACGCTTGGTCGCGTGTCACCTCAATGCCGGCAACGATTTAACGGCAGCCAGCATTTCATCAAATACCGCCCGAACTCTTCCCGAGACCGGGCCGCGCTGCGGCCGATAAACGTACAAACCCCATGCTGAAGATTCTTCTTTCTCCAGCACGCGCACGAGCTTTCCGCTGGCAATGTATGGGGCGACTACGTAGTCTGGCAGTTGTGCAAAGGCGATGCCTGCCAACGCCGCCCCCAATTCCATGTCGGCATTGTCGACGACGATTGCGGCAGCAATGGGTGTCCACTGGCGTCCCGCTTTGAAATACCAAGGCCAGGGGCGGCCGGTATTGAGATCCATAGACGCAGTGGTCGGCAGTCTGCTGAGGGCATCAATGGTGTCAGGTACGCCAACTTTTCTAATCAAATGCGGTGCGGCAACGATTGGAAATTTCATGTCGGCGGCCTTTCGCGCGACGAAGCGGCTATCGCGCATAAATCCGAGCCTGACGCCAACGTCAATCCCTTCTTCAACCGTATTGCTGATGCGATCGGACAGACGGACATCCAGTGTGATTGCGGGATGACGCGCGGCCACGCGCTCCAGTGCAGGCAGAACCGCCCGGGTGCCTAAGCTGAGCGGTGCCGTGATGCGAACCGTGCCAGAGAGGGATGTCTGTTCGTCACGCCCAGGAACTCGCCAGAGTTCCTCGAACCGCTCCAATGCGGGGCGCACCTGGTCTAACAAACCTTCACCAAACGCACTGATGCGTACCTGGCGCGTGCTTCTATGAAACAACACCTCGCCGTAGTGTTGCTCCAGTTGCTGGATGGCGCGTGTAACGCCTTGCGGGGAAGTACTGAGCCGGACGGCCGCATCGCGAAAACTGCTGCTTTCGGCCGCCACTCGAAAGATACGCAGCAGTTCAATTTCCTTGTTCATGACGAGCGCCTCACCTGGTCGGTTCCACTGCGTGTTTATTATTCCAGAAATTGGAATTAATAAATCGAAACAATTCCATATACAAGAGTTTTGCGAAATCACATACTTCGATTCCAGAGCAACTCCACAGGAACCGCGCATGAATACTTCGGCATAGATCACCACCTACTACGGCACCTTGCACTGCAGCGATCGCGAAGCCAGTTGCGTTCTTGGCGGCGCTTGATGTGCTCAATATTCATCATCGCTGACGTCAAATTTAGTTAGTAAAGGAAACAACATCATGAAATCACGTGCAGCAGTGGCCTTCGGGCCTGGTAAGCCTCTGGAAATCGTCGAGATCGACGTTGAGCCGCCGCGTAAGGGCGAGGTGCTCATCAAGATCACGAACACTGGCGTTTGCCATACCGACGCTTTCACCCTGTCGGGCGATGACCCCGAAGGACTCTTCCCGGTCGTGTTGGGTCATGAAGGCGCGGGCATCGTCGTGGAGGTGGGTGAAGGTGTCACCAGCGTGAAGCCTGGCGATCATGTCATCCCGCTCTATACAGCCGAATGCGGCGAGTGCCTGTTCTGCAAGTCGGGGAAGACCAACCTGTGCGTCGCCGTTCGCGCCACACAGGGCAAGGGCCTGATGCCCGATGGTACGACCCGTTTTTCGTACAACGGTCAGCCGCTTTATCACTACATGGGCTGCTCGACCTTCAGCGAATACACAGTCGTCGCCGAAGTCTCGCTGGCCAAAATCAACCCGGACGCGAATCCGGAGCATGTCTGCTTGCTCGGTTGCGGTGTTACCACCGGCATCGGCGCTGTGCACAACACGGCCAAGGTGCAGCCAGGTGATTCCGTCGCTATCTTCGGCTTGGGCGGTATTGGTCTGGCAGCTATTCAGGGGGCACGCCAAGCCAAAGCGGGTCGCATCATCGCCATCGACACGAATCCTGCCAAGTTTGAGCTGGCTCGTACCTTCGGGGCGACCGAATGCATCAACCCGAAAGACTTCGAGAAGCCAATTCACGAAGTGCTTATCGAAATGACTGGCTGGGGGGTTGATCACACTTTCGAGTGCATTGGCAACGTCAATGTGATGCGTTCCGCATTGGAAGCAGCCCACCGTGGCTGGGGCCAATCGATCGTCATCGGCGTGGCAGGTGCCGGCAAGGAAATCTCGACCCGCCCATTCCAGTTGGTCACTGGTCGTACCTGGAAGGGCTCCGCTTTTGGTGGCGTCAAGGGACGCACCCAACTTCCCGGCATGGTGGAGGACGCGATGAAAGGTGAGATTGATCTCGCCCCGTTCGTCACCCACACCATGGGTCTGGACGACATCAACAAAGCCTTCGACCTGATGCATGAAGGCAAGTCGATTCGTACCGTGATTCATTACTAACCCACGGATCAATAACGATCTTTTCAACAGCAAATATCAAGGAAAACTTCCATGTCTACTCCTGTTATCTCCGGTGACGGCATTTTCTCCCACGTCTTTATCGGTGCAGCCGATGTTCAAAAGTCGGCCGCGTTTTACGATGCAGCGCTGGGTGCTCTCGGCATCAATAACCTCGGTCCTTTCGGCAATGGCTGGGTACTCTATGGCCGCGAAAAGCCAGCCTTCATCATTGCCCGCCCCGGCAATGGCGAAGCTCCCTCCAGCAATGGCGTGACAGTAGGCTTCGCAGCTGCCTCTCCTGCTGAAGTGGATGCTTTCCATGCAGCCGGCCTTGCAGCTGGTGGCACTGACGAGGGTCAACCTGGTCCTCGCGGACATCTGCCTGGCGCTTATGCGGCGTATCTGCGCGATCCCGCTGGCAACAAGGTCTGCTCTTACACCTTCATCTAAGCTGAAATAGCTCTGACAAAGCCGGTACTGGGTCTACTTGTAGCGCCGGTACCGGCCAAATCCCAGAGCATGAAGCATCTGAAGACTGGCCCATGGCCACGCACCTTGTGCTTGGTCCTGGGCAATAAATGTGAAGCGTGGTGATTTTCAAACTATGAGAGATGAGGTCGGTATGAAAGATCCAGCAAACGTCAATGCGACCGCAGAACCCACTCACACCGCCACCGTGTATGGCATGCCAGCTTATGCCGATCGTGATGCTGCGGTCGGTGAAGTGCATGCGCGCCCACATCTGCTGATAGAAGCCCCTCGGGGCATATTGCAGTTCGCCTTCATGACCGAAGGCGACGCTGCAAAGGACCAAGCTGCGATGAGTGAGCTGTCTCATCGCTTCGGCGTTGCAGAGCCCGATCATGCCACTCCTCTTCACGGATTGACATGGGACGAGGGAGATCTGCACTGCGAAAAACACACTGAATTTTCTACGTACCTCTGGTGCGCAGCGCTGGATGCTGAGAGTGGTGAGCCATGCGGTGCAAACCCCTTCAAGCACGGATTTGTTCCTCCCGGTCCGGTGGTGTCCGGCATTAGCTTGAGGCTACTTCCATGGACTTCGGAAACTGAGAAGGAAGCTGAGCGCTTTGATCCAGCCAGCTTGTGCTACTCGCTGGTGGAGAATGGCTCTGCCGCTGTCTTGACCGACTTTCGTCAGGATGAGGATGGTCTAACGCACATTCTCATACTCGCTCGAGATTTGAATCCTGCGCGTGCTGGAGCACTTTCTCAACGTCTGTTGGAGATAGAGACTTATCGGACGTTGGCATTGTTATCCCTTCCGTTGACTCGTTCGATGACGCACGAACTTCGACGCATGGAGTCAAGACTGGCAGCCATCACAGACGAGATGTGCACCAGTTTGGCCGGACGGAGGGACAGTGACGTTTTGCTGGCCGAATTGACTCGCCTAGCTGCGGAACTGGAAGCCGGTGTTGCGGCAAACCTCTATCGTTTTGGCGCAAGCCGTGCTTACTACGAGATCGTCGAGGAAAGACTGGCTTCTCTTTCGGAAGAGGCAGTGTCCGGTTACTGCACATGGGCAGATTTTCTACAGCGTCGCATCGCTCCAGCGATGCGGACCTGCCAGTCCGTAAAGGAGCGCCAGGCAAAGCTCTCAGACAAGTTGAATCGATCCATTTCGCTACTGCGTTCCTGGATAGACGTTGAGCTCGAACGACAAAATCGGGACCTACTCGCGTCGATGAATGACCGGGCCAAGATGCAGCTGCGCCTTCAGCAAACGGTTGAAGGTCTGTCGGTCGCGGCAATTTCTTATTACGTCGTGAGTCTGCTGGGCTATCTGCTCAAAGGCATTCCCGTCATTCACGACGTGGTTGCGCCAGTAAGGGCTGTCCTGGTGCCTGTGGTGATGCTGGCCATCTGGTGGACGGTCCGCAGGATTAGGCACGCCCACGGCGACCCGGCAGCAGAAGTGAAATCCTCCTGACAGCGCAGCTGTCTTGGTGCGCAATGGCTGCGCAGTTATGAATATTGGAAACAACATGGAACGCATTGAACATCACGCCAGCTCTGAAGGCTGGCAGGACGTCTATCAGCACGCATCGACGACACTCGGTTGCACGATGAAGGTCGGTGTCTATCTGCCTCCACAGGCGCAGCACGGCAAAGTGCCGGTGCTTTACTGGCTATCGGGCCTCACCTGTACGGAGCAAAACTTCATCACCAAGTCCGCTGTCCAGCGCTTCGCTGCTGAGTATGGCATTGCCGTTGTCGCACCGGATACTAGTCCTCGCGGTGAAGGTGTTGCCAACGATGCGGCCTATGACCTCGGGCAAGGGGCAGGCTTCTATGTCAATGCGACACAGGAGCCCTGGGCGGCGAACTATCGGATGTATGACTACGTGGTGCATGAGTTGCCTGCACGTATCGAGGCGCAGTTTCCTGTAACGACGGAACGCGGCATCAGTGGCCATTCCATGGGTGGACATGGGGCTCTAGTCATCGCCCTGCGCAATCCTGGCCGTTATCGCAGCGTATCTGCCTTCTCCCCCATCGTGGCTCCCACTCAAGTGCCCTGGGGACAAAAGGCCTTTGGAGCCTACCTGGGCGGTGATCAGGAGGCATGGAAGCAATACGACTCGGTGGAATTGATCCGTACCGCACGGGAACGTTTGCCGTTACTGGTAGACCAGGGCTTGAACGATGAGTTCATTGAAAGTCAATTGCGTCCCGAACTGCTGCGCAAAGTGTGTGAAGAAACGGGGCATCCGCTGACATTGAACCTGCGGCCGGGCCACGACCACAGCTACTACTTCATTGCCAGCTTCATCGGCGAACACATGGCACACCATGCGTCAGCGTTGAACCGCTGACTAAGAGGAGATCAGATCATGTTAAGGACCTCTACAGACCGACATCACGTCGTCATCATTGGGGCAGGCTTCGGTGGGATCGAAGTTGCCAACGAGCTAGCTGGCACCGAGGTCGATGTGACGATCATTGATCGGCGCAATCATCATCTGTTCCAGCCATTGCTTTACCAAGTCGCAGGGGCGTCCCTATCTACCTCGGAGATCGCTTGGCCTATACGCTATCTCTTCCGCAATCGGCCGGAAGTGAACACGTTGATGGCCGAAGTGGAAGGTGTAGACACTGACGCACGTGAAGTCATTCTCAGCAATGGATCGCGCCAGCCCTATGACACGCTCGTGCTCGCTACAGGCGCGACCCACGCTTATTTCGGGCATGACGAATGGGAGCCTTTTGCCCCAGGCCTGAAAACTCTTGAGGATGCCACGACCATCCGAGGCCGAATTCTCGCTGCATTCGAAGAAGCCGAGCGCACGAGCGATCCGCAACGACGCGCTGCGTTGCAGACCTTCGTCATCATCGGTGGCGGCCCCACCGGGGTGGAATTGGCGGGCACCATCGCGGAGCTTGCACGAGACACGCTGGCGCGAGACTTTCGCTCCATCGATCCAAGCACGTCGCGGGTTGTACTGATCGAGGCTGGTCAACGCCTGTTGTCCGTCTTTCCAGAGGATCTTTCGGCCTATACGCGCCAGGCGCTCGAAAAGCTCGGGGTCGAGGTCGTGCTGGGTACGCCGGTCACCGAATGCTCGGCGGACGGCGTGGTGTATGGCGGCAACCCCCTTTCGGCCAAGACCATCGTCTGGGCCGCCGGAGTCCAAGCGTCTCCTGCAGCCCGCTGGTTGGGTGCTGCATCTGATCGTGCTGGCCGAGTTGTCGTAGGGGCCGACCTGACGGTGGCGGGATACCCTGAGATCTTTGCCATCGGCGATACGGCCTCGTGCACTATGCCTGATGGAAAGCCTGTCCCAGGAATTGCACCAGCAGCAAAACAGCAAGGCAAGTACGTTGCTAGCCTGATTGGGCGACGCTTGAAGGGTAAGCCCAGCGATGGTGCCTTTAAATACCGACATCAGGGGAACCTAGCAACCATAGGCCGTAGCCTGGCGGTCATTGACATGGGACGAGTGAAGCTGCGCGGAGCGTTTGCATGGTGGATTTGGAAACTCGCGCATATCTACTTTCTTATTGGTACTCGAAATCGCCTTAGCGTTGCCTTGAGTTGGGTATGGAACCACAGCATTGGCTACCGAGGCTCTCGCATCATCCTTCGGACAAGCCCGGACAAGGACCACCCCCCTAAGCCTATGGCGTTGGGTAAATCCGGACCTTCGGATTAGAGGACCATGCTCCGGAGTAGGCAAGACCACGTTTGGGTGCAGTACGGATTCTTGATCGTCTTGCTTAATCGACGTTGATCGTCAGTAGCCTGGATAAGACAGCTGGTTGTTCTAAACAGCGCGCAAGGCCGCGCAGTTAAGTAGCCAGCAGGCAATTCAGGCAAGACAGCTGCTCTTTCACATCCATTGGCCTACTAACTACGTACAAAATCTATGTCACTGATGATCGTCATCCTGGCAACGCTGGCCGCGGGCATAGGGAGCGTCTGGATAGCCTATCTGTTGGTCGCCCGTACCAGGGCAAGCAATGGACAGACTAGTTACGCGCAGCAAGGCTTTCTTGGTTTGGCAGCTGGCGCACTTTTAACTACAAGCCTCACTCATCTGCTGCCTGAAGCGCTTGAAAGCAATGTAGATGCGCATGAGCTCTTCTTGGTCATTCTGGCGGGCTTGGTTTTCTTTTTTCTTTTGGGCAAGGCAGAGCTATGGCATCACCCGCACGACCATGAACATACAAGCCCTTCTCACAGAGGCTCCAGTTGGGCATTGCTGATTGGCGATGGTGTTCATTGTTTCGGTGACGGCGTTCTGATCGCTTCTATGTTCATCGTGGACATTCGATTGGGCGCGATTGCTGCCGCATCAGTATTAGCGCATGAGATACCTCACCACATGGGTGATCTGGCCGTTCTACGGGAGGGGAGTTATCGAGGTTCTGCGGTTCTGAAACTCACCATGGCTGGCGGGATGACAGCATTAGGAGGTGTAAGTGGATATCTTCTGCTTGCAAAGCTACAGCATTGGCAACCATTCTTGATGGCTGTGGCTGGGAGCAGCTTTATCTATGTGGCGCTCTCAGACGTAATACCTCGGATGCAGCAACGCCGAACGGCGAAGGACGCCACGATACAAGTGGCTTGGCTTCTGCTTGGGATCGCGATAGTTGCCGTAGTGAGCTCGCTGTCTCATGGCAATAGCGCCTTGTGAACCAAGGGGTGATCCAGCGCAGTCGCTGGCTGGTTCCAGTCAACTCAAATGTTGGGTTTGAAGAAATACGCGTACTTACACAAGAACCTGCGCCATCGGAATCATTTTCTTGAAATGCCTGGGAGACGAACTTGACCGATCTATTCACGACAAAGCCCAAGCCTCCCTTGGCCGAACTCCTGCGCCCCAAGACGCTGGATGAATTCGTCGGGCAAAGGCACTTGCTTGGCCCCGGCAAGCCGCTGCGCCTCGCATTCGAGTCGTGCAAGCTGCACTCGTTCATCCTCTGGGGGCCACCGGGCGTGGGCAAGACCACCCTGGGCCGCCTAGCCGCCAGCGTGACCGACAGCCGCTTCATCGCCATCTCCGCCGTGCTGGCCGGGGTGAAGGACATTCGGCAAGCCATCGACGAAGCCCAGGCTGAACTGGACAACCACGGTCGTTCTACAGTCCTTTTCGTTGATGAAATCCATCGCTTCAACAAGGCGCAGCAGGATGCGTTGTTACCCCATGTCGAGTCGGGTCTGCTTACCCTGGTGGGAGGGACTACGGAGCATCCGGGGTTGGCTGTCAATTCCGCCCTTCTCTCTCGTGCTCAGGTCTACACACTGGAGCCGCTGTCTGGCGAAGAGATGCAGCAGCTCTATGCACGCGCACTGCCGCATCTGCAGGGCATCAGGTTGGATGCGGACGCGCTGGACTTGCTCAAGGGCTTCGCCGATGGCGATGGCAGGCGCTTCCTCAATCTGCTTGAGCAGGTGACAAATGCGGCGGCGGGCGCCGGCAAACCTCTGGTCGATGGCGAGTTCACCAGGTTGTCCACCAGTCCGTCGCTGCGCCGCTTCGATAAGGGCGGCGACGAGTTCTACTGGCAGCTCTCGGCATTTCACAAATCGCTGCGGGGTTCCGACCCCGATGCGGCCCTGTATTGGCTGGCTCGCATCCTCGATGGCAGCGGTGATGTGAGTCAGGTGACCCGTCGCATGGTGGTGATGGCCAGCGAAGACATCGGCAATGCAGACCCGCAGGCGCTGCAATTGGCACTCAATGCCGCGTTGGCCTACGACAGGTTGGGCTCGCCCGAAGGCGAGATACCGCTGGCCCAGGCGGTGACTTACCTTGCTCTGGCCCCCAAGTCGAATGCCGCATATGCCGCGTGGGACCAGGCCAAGGCGTTCGTCAAGCGCAGCGGCTCCCAGCCTGTACCACTTCATCTTCGCAATGCGCCGACGAAGCTGATGAAGCAGATGGGATATCGCGAAGGCTACCGCTACGCCCATGATGAGCCCAATGGCTATGCCGCTGGGCAAACCTATTTTCCTGAAGGGGTGGCGCGGCCGGGTTGGTATCAACCAACCGACAGAGGCGTTGAGCGCAAGCTGGGAGAACGGCTCACTTGGCTACGTTCGCTCGACGATGAGATGCCGCCAGAGGCGGAATCTTGACCGATCGCCCCCCGAAATCGGCTCATGAACTACAGGATAAGAACATGCCCAACCCTTCTTTCGGTGAATCCTCTTGTACTGCCGCCGCCAGCGGCCTCGTGCAGGTGCGGGGAGCGCGTGAGCACAATCTCAAGGACGTGGACGTCGACATCCCGCGCAACGCGCTGGTTGTGTTCTCGGGTGTGTCCGGCTCCGGGAAGTCCTCGCTGGCCTTCGGCACCATCTATGCAGAAGCCCAGCGGCGCTACTTCGAGTCGGTGGCTCCCTATGCACGACGCCTGATCGACCAGGCCGGCGTACCCGATGTCGATGCGATCGACGGCCTGCCTCCAGCGGTGGCGCTGCAGCAGCAGCGCGGAGCCAGTAATGCGCGTTCTTCTGTGGGCAGCGTCACGACATTGTCCAGCCTGGTCCGGATGATGTATTCCCGCGCCGGAGCCTATCCGGCCGGTCAGCCGATGCTGTACGCCGAGGATTTTTCCCCCAACACGCCGCAGGGGGCATGTCCGACCTGCCACGGCCTGGGTCATGTGTACGAGGTGACCGAGGCCATCATGGTGCCCGATCCATCGCTCACCATCCGCGAGCGGGCGATTGCCTCGTGGCCGCCCGCCTGGCAGGGGCAGAACCTGCGCGACATCCTGGTCAGTATGGGCTACGACGTGGACCGACCGTGGAAGGACTTGCCGAAGACGGATCGTGACTGGATTCTGTTCACCGAGGAAACACCGACGGTGCCGGTGTACGCGGGCTTCACACCTGCTGAGACCCGCGCCGCGCTCAAGCGCAAGATGGAGCCGAGCTACATGGGTACCTTCACCGGCGCCCGTCGGTATGTGCTACACACCTTCGCGAACACCCAGAGCGCGCTAATGAGAAAGCGTGTGTCCCGGTTCATGGAGGGCAAGCCGTGCCCCACGTGCCAAGGCAAGCGGCTCAAGCCTGAGGCACTGTCGATCACTTTCGCCGGTGTGGACATCGGCGCGTTCATGCAGATGCCGCTGGACCGACTGGCGGCCTTGCTCGAACCCATCGCCCAGGGCGATTTCCGCGCCCATGCAGCGGGAGCGGCCACGGACAAAGAGGCAACCCGGCGCGACCGTGCAGAACGCGCGACCTCCGGCCGTGCCGTGCATGCGGTATCGCCCGACGTGCGCCGCACCTCCGCGCTGTCGGAAGAAAAGCGTCTCGCCGCGCAGCGCTTGGCCGGTGGCGTGATGGCACGACTGCGTCAGCTGCGCGGGCTGGGCCTAGGCTACCTGACGCTGGACCGGGCCACGCCGACGCTTTCGGCTGGCGAATTGCAACGCCTGCGGCTGGCCACGCAGCTGAGTTCCCTGCTGTTTGGCGTCGTGTATGTCCTCGACGAACCCTCGGCGGGGCTTCACCCCTCCGACAGCCAAGCCCTGTACGACGCGCTCGACCGGCTGCGCGACGCCGGCAACTCGGTGTTCGTGGTGGAGCACGATCTGGACCTGATGCGCCGCGCGCAATGGCTGGTGGATGTCGGGCCGGATGCCGGAGAGCGTGGCGGCCACGTGCTCTACAGCGGCGAGCCGGATGGCCTGCGCAAGATTGCCGAATCGCGCACCGCCCGATATCTGTTCGACGAGATCCCCGCGCCGGGGAGCCGGGCACGCGAAGCGACGAGCTGGCTGGAGCTACAGGGCATCCACCGCCACAATCTGCATGGTGTGGATGCACGGATTCCGCTGGGCGTGCTGACAGCCGTCACCGGCATCTCCGGCTCCGGCAAGTCTAGCCTTGTAGCGCAGGCCTTGCCGGAGTTGATGCTGCTGCACCTGGGCCACGAGCCTGAAGACGATGCGGCCGAAAACGCCTCCAGCGAAGGGCCGGCCGTAATCGAAGCGACCGGCGGTCGTCTGGCGGGCGACGTGGACGCCATTCAGCGCCTGGTGCAAGTGGACCAGAAGCCGATTGGGCGTACGCCGCGCTCGAACCTGGCTACCTACACCGGCCTGTTCGACCACGTGCGCAAGCTGTTCGCCGCCACGCCCGATGCTCGACGCCGACGCTATGACGCCGGACGGTTCTCATTCAATGTTGCCAAGGGGCGCTGCGAAACTTGCGAGGGCGAGGGTTTCGTCAGCGTGGAACTGCTGTTCATGCCCAGCGTGTACGCGCCGTGCCCGACATGCCATGGCGCACGCTACAACCAGGCCACGCTGAAGGTGCAATGGCACGGGCGCAATATCGCTGAAGTGCTGCAGATGACCGTGGACGAGGCCAGCGAATTCTTCACGGATGAAGGCGCAGTGGCAAGGACACTACAACTGCTGCGTGATATCGGACTGGGCTATCTTCGCCTGGGGCAACCAGCCACAGAGCTTTCCGGTGGTGAGGCGCAGCGCATTAAGCTGGCTACCGAGCTTCAGCGCAGTCAGCGCGGACGCAACCTGTACGTGCTCGACGAGCCGACCACCGGTCTGCATGCATCGGATGCGGACCGGCTGCTAGTGCAGTTGCAGCGCCTGGTCGATGCCGGCAATACCGTGGTGATGATCGAGCATGACATGCGTGCGGTGGCCCAGGCCGACTGGGTGATTGATGTGGGGCCGGGCGCAGGCGATGCCGGCGGCCGCATCGTGATAGCCGGTTCTCCGGGACAGGTGGCGCGAATGCCCGACAGCCGGACTGCGCCGTTTCTCGCGCAGGAGTTGACGCGGGCCCGGACGTGAGGCTGGGTTTTGTCTACGGGATCAGTCCATGTCCGAAGTCGGTCAGAGCGGAATTGGGCAGGCCAGAACCGAATGACTCAGTTCAGCCTAGACCTGCCGCTCACTGCTACCGACCGGACGCCAGCTTCTGGCCGATCCCAAGCCGGTCACGACCAGCAGGCTGGTCAGCCGCGACCGGCACAGGCGGTCAATGCAACCGGAATCCGCACTAAAAACTGAATCTTGCCCATCTGGGGATAGCCAAAGTAGCCAGGGGACGGTGCGGCCTCACATAAGGCGTGCTCATTGGCACGGGTACTGGCTTGGCCCCAGGGATGGGGATCGAACCTTTGATTTGCGTTGGCTTCCGCCTGTGGCTGTGAACGTCAAAGAGAATGAGCCACTACCGGCAGTGCTTCATCCCGTCAAGTGACCAAGGAAATCAAGGAAAAAGGGGGCATGAGCCCCCTTTTTTTCACCAACTTGGCAAAGTTTTCACCAAGGGGTCGCCTCAGAAAACGGAAAATAAAGCACGCTAAGCCGGTTGCAGCGGTCGTAGCGGCCTGAACTTGCCCGCGCCGATCTTGGCGCTGCTGCGCCAGAGGTAATCGCCGGTGAGGTTGATGTGCTCCCAACCGAGCGGCGACAGGTACTGCAACAGCGCGTCATCAACGGCATGGCCGTTGCCACGCAGCGCGTGCGCAGCCCGTTCCAGATAGACCGTGTTCCACAACACGACGGCAGCCGTTACCAGATTGAGGCCGCTAGCCCGGTAGGGGTCTCCTCGTTTTCAGTGCAATAAGTGACGGTACGAAAAGCTAGCACTGGCGCGGAGGTGGTGTTGGTAGATCGTTGATTTCATTGACTTTCCTGTTCACTTTCAAATCTGCGATTCGTGGCGTCAAACCGTGGTCGGTTTCATCCATTGGTGCCAGTTATCGATGCATTTGGCCGCGAAGGCAGGATTTGGTCAGCATAGCGGTCAACCGGGAAGCGAAACACACCCCGCAAGTTGATGCTCTCCAGCCTGGTGGGCGCAATCTTCCCGATCAGTTCCGGTGGAATGACCTGGCGGCGGTTCGACCAGCGATCCAGGACCGCCTGCATCTGTGAGGTATTCCACGCCATCACGATGTTGGCCATCAGGCTCAACGCATCGGCCACAGCCTGCATTTCATCGACACGTTTGGCCTGCGCCGGGCTGATCCGGCCGGTATAAATGGCGCGCTTGAGGGCGTTAACAGCCTCGCCCCGATTGAGCACCCGGCGCAACTCGTTCCTGAAAGCGTCCTTGACAAAGTAGTCAGCCAAAAACGCCGTACGCAGCAACCGCCCCAATTGCACGCCAGCCTCATAGATTGGATCGCCCTGGGCGGCAGAACCGAACCGCGCAAGAGCTGCCACCGCACTGGCATGTCCGCTCATGACCGAGGCTGCCAGGTGCACCAGACTATCCCAATGCTTTTCGATCAAAGCGACGTCGACATTGGCTTCGCACACCGCAGCGATTTCTGCGGGCACTTTGGTGCCGCGTGGCACAAAGAGGTGGCGCTGTTTGAGTTCCTTCAACCGCGGGCAAAGATCAAAACCAAGCAAACGGGCATGTGACATGGCAAAGTCGGTGTAGCCATGGGTATCCACAGCAAGCTGGCTGGTCTCCAGCTTTTCTTGGCGGATGACACCTTCAATGGCCACGCCCGCCTGGCGCTCATTGAGCACAAAGGGCTGCGCATGGAAGATGCCCCACCGGTCTTTTACATGGGAGTAGATTCCAATGGAAGGTGTGTTGCGCCGAGGATCAAGCCGGGCTTGCCACACCCGTTTGGTGGTCTCCATGGTCATCATGTCAGAAGATGCCAAATCGGACCGCCCCCAGGTGGCGGCAATCGGGTGTCGCTGCATGAATTCCAGCACAGCCTGGCAGGCCTGGCTCAGACGCCGTTCGTCCCGCGCCCAGCGCATGGCCTGGCGAATGCTGGTGGCAGACAATTGCGGAATCATGCGCGCGCATTCGACCGCAGTCAGACTGGTGCCGTGGGCCATGATGCCGGCATAGACCATCAGCAGCTCGTCGGTAGAGCGCGGCTCACGTCCGAGCATGATCCAGCTAAAGCGCACCTGGGCGTCAACGGCCAGAATCACTTCCGGCAATTGAACCTCACCGATGCGGTGATCCAAAGCCGCGCGCAGCTTGGTCACTTCTGGGTCTTCGTCCTCTGCGGGCAATGGCGACAAATGGAGTTCATCATCCACGCGCAGTACGCCACTGCGGGCTGCAGCGGCCACCGCATCGACACCGGCAGTTACTCTGGCCAGCAAAGGCTTCAAGAAAGTGGCAGCCTTGCTGGGTAACGATAGACGGGCATAGTGTTTCTTGGACTCTGCCTGCCAACGCTCGTCCGTGAAGAACAAGCGCGCACGACCCCGAAAGCTCAGGCTGTGCTCAATCCAGACCGAGCCATTGCGCACCGCGCGGCGCAGGGCAAACAGGGTGGCCACCTCCAACGCCTGAAACGCCCGTTCCCGGTCTGGGCTGGAGATCGAAACCTGCCAGATCATTCCCAGACTTGGTGCCACCACTTCAACTGGCAGCTTTCTGGATCCTTTGAGATATAAAGCTTGCAGCTTGGCAAGGTACTCGATGGCAGGATGCTCGCCGGTGGCCTGCCAGGGCAGCTTTGCAATGGCGACGAGCAACGACCGCACGGGGCGAATTCCATCAATCAATCCCTCGCGGACCAGGGAGGCCCTGCTCGGTGGTTTGCGTTTCTGGGTTTCGGTGATCAAGGCTTCAAGACGGGCACGCAACTCAGCATCTGGCACCGCACCTTGCGCGCTCAAGGCAACAAGTTCGCCGAGCAGCGTTTTGTACATTGCGGCCCAATTGACGGTAGCGGGGACATCGGCGGCAGCCTGACGCCACAGATCGGCGATCCGGCGCTGCACCATAAGGATCAACTGGTCTGTGGTGGTGAACAGGCAATACCGAAGAAAGCATGCGACCTCCACGGTGCGCGCTGGCTCTTTGATCTTGGCTCCGGCTGAGGGCGGCCTGGAGACAAGTCGGCGCGCGTAGCGGCGCAAGATGAGATCGGGGATGTCTGCCAGGTGCTTATGAACGTCCAGCGTGTAAAGCAGGTCGATGCGCTCCAGTACCTCGCTGATTTGGCGGGTTGAGTGTTTCGCCGGTGCAGCCCATAGCCAACTCTGCTGGGTTTGTCCATCTGGGCGCAGCTCTGAAACTGAGGCTCGCCAGCGATCAAGTGTTGCTGGATCAACGCTGGCGGCGATGGCGGTGCCTGTTTCAACTTCAAGCTGGGCAAGTGCCGCCGCAATCAGTGTCCGAATTGCCCGCTCGTGCACGATCACCAGCTTGTTCTTGTACAGCCATTGACGCGCCCGCACGAGTAGCTGATCGCGGTCGGCGCAGCGCGCCACTTCGTCGCGCAGTTCACGTACCAGTGAGCGGCGCTGGTGCTCGCTCATCCACTGGAATCCAAGGACCGTGCAGGCTACTTGTTGGTGATCGAATAGCGTGCGCCCGCGTTCATACATGGCTCTCAGCGAGGCGACTTCTGGTGCTGCAATGCCAAGCTCGTTGCCAAGGTGGCGCCACAAGGCTACTGGAATTACCCGAAAGGCACCGAGCAAACGCCCACTCATGCGCAGGAAACCAATATGGAGCGCCAGACCAAGCTTGTGGGAATCACCTCGGCGTGCATTGATTGCGTCGCGCTCGGCACCATCGAAGGTGAAAAATGCCTTCATCTCGAAGTCGCTGATATCGCGGGGGAGCCCACGCATCCCCAAAAACGTTGTGTGCCAACCCTGCATCGTGAACCTCAAAAGTGGGAGGCCACCATACCCGTTTACAAAGCGAACAGGAAAGTCAATGAAATCAACGGTCTACCCAGACCACCCCCGCGCCAGTGCTAGCTTTGCGTACCGTCACTTATTGCACTGAAAACGAGGAGACCCCGACACTGACCTTGAGCTGGTCGGCGACCAGTTTCAGCAAGGGCGGAAACGGCGGCTCATCGACGCCAAGGAGGATGCCGGGAAAGCGCAGGTAGCAGAGCTGAACTGCAAAGCCCAAGCGGTTCGCAGGCCCGCGCCGCTGCCGGATGATGGAGAGGTCGGTTTCGCTGAACGTGTAGTGACGGATCAACTCATCCTTGGTGTCCGGCAACGCCAGCAGGCTTTCGCGCTCGGCGGCGGACAGGATTGAACGACGTGGCATATTTACTGATCCGTTCTCAAGTATTGATACAGGGTTTCGCGACTGATTCCGAATTCACGAGCCAGCTTGGTCTTTTGCTCGCCAGCCTCGACACGTTGGCGCAGTTCGGCAATACGCTCAGACGACAGGGATTTCTTCCTGCCACGGTAGGCCCCGCGCTGCTTGGCGAGCGCGATGCCCTCGCGCTGCCGCTCGCGGATCAAGGCGCGTTCGAACTCGGCGAACGCGCCCATTACCGACAGCATCAGGTTCGCCATCGGCGAGTCCTCGCCGGTGAAGGTCAAATGCTCCTTAAGGAACTCGATGCGTACGCCGCGCTGGGTGAGGCCCTGCACCAGGCGGCGCAGGTCGTCGAGGTTGCGCGCCAGACGATCCATGCTGTGCACCACGACCGTGTCGCCTTCGCGCACGAAGGCGAGCAGCCGTTCCAGTTCGGGCCGCCGTGTGTCCTTGCCCGACGCCTTGTCGGTGAACACTTTATCCACCTGGATCTGTTCGAGCTGCCGTTCTGGGTTCTGGTCGAAGCTGCTGACGCGGACGTAACCGATGCGCTGACCGTGCAAGGTATCCTCCTGAGGGAAATGTGTCAGGAAGAAATCTATGACCCTTGACGGCGCATGTCAATCAATTCGGAAGGCAACTCTATTCTGACGATTTAGCGCCGGATGGTCTGACGCCAAGTTAGGGTATAGCTCAGACTGACATTATTATTGCTGCGCCGCCGCAAAGAAGGTAAAATACCCCTTCCAAAAAATCAGCAAGCCAACTATCGGAGTTCCTACCCGTGTAAGCCTCTTTCTCGCTGCGAGCCAGCTTCAACCACTCACCACGCTCGCACGAGGCTGCACGTCCGATTCACTGCGTCTTGCTGGCCCCGGATCACTCGGGGTTCGTTCTCTATTCCGCTGGCCGGGAAGACGCGCTTGCGCTCGCCCCAACTGCCACCACTGGCTGGCAACCACAACGGAATAGAAGAATGATGAAATCCTTACGCCAGGACTGGCTTTCCAATGTCCGAAACGACCTACTAGCGGGCATCGTCGTCGCGCTGGCACTGATCCCCGAGGCGATTGCCTTCTCGATCATTGCGGGCGTCGATCCCAAGGTCGGCCTTTACGCCTCATTCAGCATTGCCGCAATCATTGCCTTTGCCGGTGGTCGCCCTGGCATGGTGTCTGGGGCCACAGGTGCAATGGCGCTGCTGATGGTGACCTTGGTCAAAGACCACGGCCTGCAATATCTGCTGGCTGCCACCGTGCTGACCGGCGTGCTGCAAATTCTCGCGGGCTGGCTCAAGCTCGGCGCATTGATGCGCTTTGTCTCTCGCTCGGTCATCACGGGCTTTGTCAACGCGCTGGCCATCCTGATCTTCATGGCTCAGTTGCCCGAGCTGACCAACGTGACGTGGCATGTCTATGCCATGACGGCGGCAGGTCTGGGCATCATCTACGGCTTCCCCTACATCACAAAGGCGGTGCCGTCGCCGCTGGTCGCCATCGTCGTACTGACTGCCGTAGCGATCTTCCTCGGTCTCGACATTCGCACCGTGGGCGACATGGGCAAGCTGCCCGACAGCCTGCCGGTGTTCCTGCTGCCTGATGTGCCGTTGAACCTCGAAACGCTCAAGATCATCTTCCCTGTCTCGGCCACCTTGGCAGTCGTCGGCCTGCTGGAATCCATGATGACGGCTTCCATCGTCGATGATCTGACCGACTCCAACAGCAACAAGAACCGTGAATGCGTGGGCCAGGGTGTCGCCAATATCGCCTCCGGCTTCCTCGGTGGCATGGCCGGTTGCGCCATGATTGGCCAGTCGGTCATTAACGTGAAATCCGGCGGCCGTGGCCGACTCTCCACGCTGGCCGCTGGCGTGTTCCTGCTGCTGATGGTGGTGTTCATCGGTGACTGGGTGGCCCGCATTCCGATGGCCGCACTGGTCGCGGTGATGATCATGGTGTCCATCGGCACCTTCAACTGGGCCTCGATCCGCAATCTGCGCGAGCACCCCAAAAGCTCCAGCGTGGTGATGCTGGCCACCGTGGTGGTGACGGTCGGCACCCACGACTTGGCCAAGGGCGTGCTGGTCGGCGTGTTGTTGTCAGGCTTTTTCTTCGCGCACAAGGTGGGCCAGATTCTGCGCGTCACCTCTCGCACTGAGGACGAAGGCCGCGTGCGCACCTACACCATCACCGGCCAGGTGTTCTTCGCCTCGTCGGAACGCTTCATCAATGCCTTCGACTACAAGGAGGTCATCGAGAAGGTGCGCATTGACGTGAGCCGTGCCCACTTCTGGGACATCACCGCTGTCAGTGCCTTGGACAAGGTGGTCATCAAGTTCCGCCGTGAAGCCACCGAGGTAGAAGTCATCGGCTTGAACGAGGCTAGCGCCACGCTAGTGGACAAGTTCGCCGTGCATGACAAAGACGGTGCCGACGACATGCTGATGGGCCACTGAGAGGAAACAGGATCATGAAGAACGAAAACAAAGTGCTGGCCTGCGTGGATCAATCCCACTTCGCCGAATACGTGGCTGACTACGCCGCATGGGCCGCTCGCCGCATGGACGCGCCGCTGGAGTTCCTACACGTCATCGACCGCCACCCCGAGCAGGGATCAGGCGAAGATCACAGCGGGGCCATCGGCATCGACGCCCAAGAAAACCTGCTGACCAAGCTCTCCGCAGAAGACGAGGCCCGCACCAAGAATGCTCGTGAACAAGGCCGCATCTTCCTGAACCGCCTGCGCGAACGGGCCACCGCTGCCGGTGCCGCGCTGGTCGATGTTCGCCAGCGTCATGGTGAGCTGGAAGCCACGCTGGCCGAACAGGAAGACGGCGTGCGCCTGCTGGTACTCGGACGCCGTGGCGAAGCCGCAGAAACGACACAGCGCGACTTGGGCCGCAATGTGGAACAGGTAGTGCGGTCCCTGCACAAACCGATCCTGACCGTGACCGAAGGCTTCAAAGAGCCGCAGCGCGTGATGATCGCCTTCGACGGTAGTACCGTGACCCGGCGTGGCGTCGAAATGGTCGCAGGCAGCCCGCTGTTCCGTGGCTTGCCAATCACCCTGCTGATGTCGGGAAAGGAAAGCCAGGACGCACCCAAGCAGCTTGATTGGGCCAAGACCACCTTGGAGGCCTCTGGCTTCAATGTGACCGCCTCGCTGATCCCCGGCGATGCGGAAAACATCATCGCCAAGACGGTCAAGGAGCAGTCCATCGACATGCTCATCATGGGCGCATTCGGTCACTCGCCGCTGCGCACTTTGATGTTCGGCAGCAAGACCGCTGACCTGCTGCGTTCCTCGACCGTCCCCACGCTTCTACTGCGATAGCGAAGGAGTCGCCTCAATGGACATGGAACAGTTCCGCGCTCGACTGCTGATCGAGCAAAGGGAAACCGTTGAGGCAATCCAGCAGGCTCAACAGTCCGCCGCGCCGGTCGAGCTGGATCAATCCTGTGTCGGTAGGGTGTCGCGTATCGACGCCCTCCAACAGCAGGCTCTCGCCCAAGGATTGCGGGAGCGGCTGACCATTCGCAAGCGCAAGGTCGAAGCTGCGCTGGCCCGCCTCGACTCTGGCACCTATGGGCTGTGCTGCGCCTGTCACAGTGATTTGGAGCCGGAACGGTTGAACGCCGATCCTGCTGTTGTGTTCTGCCAGGAATGCGCAACAGAGCGTCAATGACAAAGCCGTATTGATGCCCAACGGTGGAGCCGTTTTGCCTTAACGTGCTTTATTTTCCGTTTTCTGAGACGACCCCAGGGCGCGCAAGCTCGATTGCCTGTCCTGACGCTATCGCTCAAAGGAGCATATTTCGAGGCCATCCGGGACGGTTCAAAGCATGAGGAATATCGGCTGGCCAAGCCCTACTGGTCAAAGCGTCTGGAGGGGCGCTCCTACGCTCAAATCGTGCTGACCCTGGGCTACCCCGCCGCAGACGACCATGAGCGCCGCCTGGTGCTTCCTTGGCGTGGGTACACACGGAAAACTATCACGCACCCTCATTTCGGGCCAGATCCGGTAGATGTCTATGCCATCGATGTGAGCGCGATATCGTAATCCACACAATAGAGCCAGCTCAAGCAGGCAACCAGGCCCGACAACCAGCAAATCCCAACTCACAGAAAGACCTTTATGGAAAACAAGCAACCGAAGATTGTTCAGATCGCGCCTGCAGGAGACTGGTGCTATGAATACAGGCCTGATCCCAATGAGAACTGGAAAACAACGATCCCAGTCGTGCTCTGGGCGCTCTATGAAGATGGCAGCGTGAAAGGGCTTAGAGGTCCAGAAGCTCCAGATGGTCTGACGGTGGAGCTGAAGCCTATCGGGGCAACAAACACCACGGGCCGCTTTGTGACCAAGGCCTGTCCAGAAGGGTCTGGCACTTCGCGCTAAACCGCGCCAGCTCAAAAGAAAAAGCCCGCTTGGCATGCCAGCGGGCTTTTGTATTGGTGCGACAGGTAGATCTAAGGGTGCGGCTTCGGACCTAGAGCGTTAGCTGTTGTAGCGCGCCTCTTCAGCTTGGCTCCACAGAATCTGACAGTTAGATCTGCCATCACGAGGACTTACCGGGTTAGGTACGTAGCGAGATGGATAGCGCCTGCGCCACTCTGTCTGCAGCGTGTTCAGAAACTCACCTGCATGATGGCTGTCTGCATAGCAGAAGTCGCGGTTAGCGTAGTCGCGCCAGAGGTTGAATTGCGTGACCAAATCGTTATCGTCAATTTCCATTTCAGCTCATTTCGTTGTGGTGGTGTCGCACAAAGCTATATCGTCAAAGCAGCACAAAGCTGAAATCAGTGGTGAATCATGTTGGGAAGATCTCGGCCCAATCGACCGCCTACTTTGTCAGGGTAAAAGAGTTCGTCATGCTGGATGGTTCGCATAGCGGGGTTAACTATGCATCTGGCGACTGCGCACAGATCACTCGTGTGGAGCATGAAGGTCACGCAGTCCTTGCGTTCAGGATGTTGGCTAGGGGAAAGATCTGGCCTATCCGGTGGCGCTGTCCAGGCCTCAAAGACGTGCGCCACCATCGGGGAATACTGCAGCATGGCATGGCGCAATCCTGGCACATCCTCCAAGCGGCGAATGACTGTGGGGTAGAGGCGATCAAGCAGACCGTTATCGAAATGCATGCCTATGAGCGTATTGGGGAATCCACCTTTGGAGGTGTAGACCTGCTCGACTTGTTCATACAGGAACTTGTATGCAATGTTGAAAGGGTCATTGCCCAGCATGTTGGCGCGCATGGCCTCGGTTAGTACAGAGCGGCCAGAGTTCTTGGCCTTCGCTTGTCCCATGGAGTTCTTTCAGGAAGTGAGTACGCTTCTAGTCTCCTGGTAGTTCAGAAAATGCAACCCTCTCCAGTAGGCTCAGGACGGGCAGGCTCAGCCTCGGGGCGCAAAAAAAACCTGCACTTGGCAGGTTTCTTGAAGTGGCGCTGGATTGTTCAGTCCTGAGACGCGGTGCTGAGTTCAAGCGCCCCCCGGTAGGTAATCTCAAAGTCGATCTATTTCTTGTTCTATCGAGCTGTGCGCCGCGCGCGAGAAACGCCGTCGATGACTTCAGCAAGTGTGAAATCTACAGTATCGCCATCCTTCAGATGTGCAAACTTTGCCGTCATAGCTTCGCTCACGTCCTGTCCGTACATGCGACGTAATTTGGCAGCATGGATGAAGCCAATCAAAGTTGGAGAGCCGAAATACGCGAAGAAGGAACCGATGATGATTGCGGAATAACGGATGCTCCTGGTGGACTCGAAGAACACATCAGCTGCTGTGGTTCCGTAGAACAAGCCAACAGTGAAAATGAAGAGGAGAGGCCAGAGCGAACTGCATGTGTGCAGTCCAAAGAGACGATAGGCGTGAAATTTTGCTTTGAAGTTCATAGCGGCTCCCTCATATTCCTTGATGTGTTGTTCGATTCTTGCTTAATGGTTGTCACAACGTGGCTTCAGCCAACCAGTTGAAATCCACTTTAAGGGTGCCTCATAAATTGCAACCCTTTCCAGGACCTGAAAGTAGGCAGCGCCAGCAATAGCGTAAAAAAACCTGCCCAAGGCAGGTCGTTCGGGAAGGGAGCACCTGGTTCTAGGCCCGATCGGTAGGGCGCTCGCCCTTTCGCATGCTCCTGAAAATGTCATATCCGAAGAGCAACAGCATCAAAACGATTGTTCCGTACATAGTGACCGTGGACTGCCAGGGCAAGCCATCGCTCTCAACATAGACCAGTCCACCAATTTGTTCTTTCGGGATGATCCTGACCTCGCCAACGCTCGACGGAGAGTCGATTCGATAGTCCCCAGTCAGGATATCGCGGCTCATGCGGCCTTCGAAGACTTGGCCGCTCTTATCGATAAGCTTGGCCTGCTCGTGGACCTGCAGCCGCGCTGCGAGGTTGAGGCCTGTGTAGAAGACAAAGAGGGCGAGAGCAAAAGTAAGAAGGGAACGCATGGATCTATCAGGGGGCACGTTTTCGAGGCTTCTGGGCTGTGCGCTGCACTTTGGCAGCATTCATGGCGTCCTCAGCAGCGCTGTACTCGTCAGGGGTTAGTAGCTTGTCACCAGGACACAGGAACCAGCCCTTGATGCAAGAAAGATCGTGGACCGCGAGCTGGAGGTGTGTGTCATCGAAGATCGCGCTTGATGGGTCAACTTGCTTGCCTTGTTCAAACGCACCCCGCGAAGCTTGAAATGGTGCAGTGTTGACTATCTGAAGTGTGGCTTCTTCCAGTAGCTTCATCTGTGCAGTGGTCAACATAGGTGAACCGCTCACATTCAACCCGAGCGATTGAGAAATCTGCGCGGCCAGGGCAATCGCCTCGGTATTCGCATGCCTGCGTAAGGCATGAACCATCTTGCACACTTCTCGGTCAAAGGCCCTGTGAAGATTCTCAGTGTCGCCCTCAAAGGAGGGCTTATTCTTGGGAGGATCTTCTCCATCGACTTCATAGGCCTTGACCATGATTTCCGCCGCAGAAGAGAAGTTCTCGATACCGCTTTGTGTGGTCAGGTCAAACAGGCGATCAATCTCAATAATTGCCCCAACTACAGCAGGCGTAGCTATGGGGTTGCGAGTGAGCTTGTGTTGAGGCCGCGTGCTGGATGCTGTAGCAAGTTTCAAGGCGCGGGCCGAGTCGCCTTCGAAAAAGTACATCCCATCGTAGAGCCAGTCATAGGAATTGGACGAGGGTAAGGGATTCTTTCGCCTTGCCACGAGCGAATCGCGCACCGTTGCGTCACAACCGTGATACGCAATAAGGATCTGACCCATCAGTTTTTGGACTTGGCAGTCTTCGCGTGAGACAGAGCAAATCCGCCGACGCTGCGCATGAAGTGCAATGCCTCTTGGCCCGTCAACTTGGGCACAACAAAACCGAGGTGGCTGTTCACGGATGCTTTGCGCGCGGCAGCCATTTTCTTCTCGAAACTGCGTGCGACGACATCGGCGTTGTGAGCCTTCTCAGCGGATTGAACGACCACGCTACCGCCAGCGCGGCTCGTGCCCGCTTTTGCTTTGGAGGAAGTGTGTGCTTTTGCCATGTTCATAGTTTGCCACATACGAAAAAAAAGGACAGCTGAATGGCTTGGACAAGCCTACGTTGCGTGTTGCGGCTCTCATGCGACCAGCGCCAGCAGAGCGCGAACGCGGTCCAGCTCTTCTGGGGTGTGGACAGAACCACCGGCATTGATTCTCAGGTAGTGGTTGAGCAGATCTGCGCGCGAATTGAATTCGTAGATGCAGAACTGAAGCGTGAAGCGACGTGGGTCAAAGGGAGTGCCCTTGAGATCCTGTGCTTTGTACTTTCCGAACACTGCGAACTCACCAGCCATAAATTTCCGGCAAGCGGTCAGGCGTTGCAGGCCGTCGATGCACTGGAATTCGTTGTCGTTGATGTCGCCAGCCGTGGTGGACTCGCGTGTCCAGCCGGGGCAGTTGAACATGATTCGGTTGGGCGCGGTCTTTCGAAAAATCGCCTCCACATAGGCAACCTGCTGGGCCTGGGACCAGACATGGCCACGCTGAAAGTCCGGTTCCAGCTCAAAGCAGCCGCTAGGCGTATCGGTGCAGTCTCGCTCAATGGTGGCCAGGGTCTTTTCAATTGAAGCGATGGCACAGTCCATGGTGTATGCCGCATCAGGCAGAGGATGGATGAGGGCGTACATCTCCTGGTGCTCGGGTGGCAGGTTGGCGACAAAGCGGTTTTGGGCGGTGGTCATATGGCACTCGTGTTCACGGCGTTTTGATTGAGCTTACGTGGGGTTGCCAAAATGCAAGTTCGCCGGGAGTGCCGAAGCGACTAGAAGATCTACAGACCCACCAATGGTGCAGGTCGAGTGAATTTGAACTGCAGTCACCAAAGAAAAACAAAGGGCCATTGCGGCCCTCTTGTAACGAACGAGCAGGCTAGACCTCCCCGCCCTCCAGAGCAGTGATCGCGCGTCTTAGTTGTTCTAAGGCCTTCTGCTTAGCTTCAGCTTGCATTGCAGATATCGAATCTTGGTATTTGACCCAGACAGACACATCCACTTCTGTGCCGCGACCGTCAATTTCTTCGTGGAGGTTCACCTTGACTGCCAGTTGTCCATGATAGGGTTCCTTGAAAATCGTGATTTCCATTGCCATTCCTTTAAGTTGCGCTCATGTAAATAGGATTACCTCACAGAATGCTCCGCTAGAGCAGCGGCTTACCTTCTGTCTCACTGGCAGTGATTTCACGCCCAGCTCAGGCAGAATACTAGCTTGTGAGGCATGTTTGACGCGACCGTGCAGCTTCCCTGGTCAGAGAGGCGGGCATAGAAGTTCGTCGTCATCTGTTTTGCAGCTATGCAGCGTATTTCGTATGGATTGAACATAGTGTCTGGTTCCAACTGGGTGTACTGATTGTCGTTCCTAACCCTCCCAATTGGGTTTTATCTGTATTAGTGCTGATATTTTATAAAGATGAATGAAGATAAGTTGAATAAATTCCTAGATATTGGCTTGAAGATATATCGTGTAATAAAACCGAGCTTTCATAATAAAATCACATGGGTTTTGATTTTCTTTGGAATCTCGCTGATGACCTCTAGTTTGCTAGAGGACATTGTTAATCATGTATTAAAAAAACAGTTTGACTTTACCGTCACCGGCGAGAAAGACGTTTTCTGGGGATTCATGCTATGTCTCATAGCACTGATCTACAACATCATCCTGAACATCATCGGTGCCTACAACGAGAAGGCAAACAGGCAGGAAAGGAAAGAGCAACAAGATCTGCTATTGGAGCATGATAGAAAGCTTTACCAGAAATTGGAGCCTAGATTAAAAGAGCAATACTTGCATAATATTATTGTAAATACCGCCACCGATCACGCAATCTATTCGAATCAAGTGACTACCCTGGAAGCATTCGTAAATGCTAACAAAGAGGCTGGCAACAAATTTTTATCACCAGAAATTTCAAGTGCGACACTGAAATTAGTAGAGGATATTGACAACTACTTAAAATTTCAGTACGAACATTTTGACGCATACCCGTATCATCAGAGAGAGCAAAACTACAGGCTCTGTTTGGCACCTCAATGGAACGTTGATCGAGCAGGGCAGTGGGAGGATGGTGACAAATATGATCCTCTTGCAGACGAAATGCTAAGGTTGCTGAGGACTATGGGAAGTGCTTACGCATCTTGGCGCGCAGCAGTGAAAAAAGTACTCTTCATCTAAATTTGACTGCGGGATAAGCTTAAAGCTACTGCAGCGATTGAACATCCGAAACGGCCAATGAGCAGACGATCAAGAGTGTGACTATTTTGACATTTGAAAAATAACGAGCTGAGGTAATCTCTAAGGTTCATCCCCAGAAGGGGCCTTCAATAGAAATAGTAGAGACATGAAATCTTTAATCATCGCCTTAGGGGCCGCAGTTTTACTTTGTGCATGTGCGTCACAACCCCGTTATGCTTACATCAAAGAGGGCGCATCGGCTCATGCTACGCAGTCGGCACTGGCCAAGTGCGAGTATCAGATCAAGGTTCAAAAGACACCAATTGCTGAACAAGCAGGGCTAAAAAGGCTTTGCATGGAAGGTGAAGGCTACCGCTACAAACGAGTAGGCTAAAACCATCAAGAAAGCGCCCTGAGGGGCGCTTTTTACTTCTCATCGTCAATGAGGATTATGAATTCACAAGCGGATCTTTTAGGCTTATCAAGTCCTCTAGGTGCGGCGTGACATTGGCATCAAGGTATGCATGCATCTTTCTGCTTAGATGATGCTCGCCAGGAAGAACAATGTCCTGCTGAGACGCCCACTCACGAAGCACGCCAACCAACACCATGTTGACATGATGTGCGTCTTCCAAGAACTGGATCAGGAAAGTCAAAAGCCTTTCCCTGCCTACGTCCGAATGCAGGTCCAAACCTCCGGGGGTGTCGTGCAGCCGATGAGCAATGACATTGCGATTTTCGAGAAAGCGATCCAGTTGCACACCGAACTCGGGGAGCAGATCAACCCGCTGACGCAGGACACTGAGAAGTTTCCCCAGGGTGGCTTTCGAGTGCAGACCAAGCAGAGCTTTAACCTGTTCCTCTGTCTGTAGAGGCTGTCCATGAAATGGGAATCGCAAGCATGTTTGCAACAGACGCTCGACGCCTTGTCCAGCGATTACCGCAAGGCCAATCGTCTTCAGAACCTCATCCTGTACAGGCTTGTAGCCTGATTGCATTTCGTCTTTCATTACCTCTCAACCTTATCTAGATTACTTGGCCACTCTGTATTGGCGGAGTGCTGCCATTCGCACATTCGCAAATGCAAGAATCAGGCTGTCGATGCCCCGCGTCAGGGCTTGGCGATCAGCTTGAGCACCATGCTAGTCACCCGATCAGCCATTGCAGTCAGAGCATGAAATCTCTCTGTAGGCTTGAACTACCAATTTCCTATCACACTGAAACTGTGTATTAGTGTCTAGGTTGACCCACTGAGAATGAACAGGTCCGTAGGCTCTTATACGCGATGTATTGGGAGGATCTTGACCATCTATTATTGATTCGAAACTCACTTCATAGCATTTACCGCTTTCCGGCGCGAATGCGGAGCCGGTAATGAAAGGCGAACCGTTCTGCTTAGATGATCTGGGCACATGGCCCACTTGGGTTGGTATTCCGGTTAGTTGAGTGAAAGTGCTCATATATTCTCCTTAGGTCTAACTTGGACTGGAAGACATGCTATTGCATGTTCAGTTCGTCTTTGACGGGTTGAGTTTAGAGGATGATTGATAGAAATGCTGCTTATGTGCAAAGGTGCCGTAACCACCGTGGTTGAGGCCCCTCTGCTTTCAGACAGATCCTTGGTTTGAAGCCATTGGCAAACGGATAGCTTCTGCACTCAGTTCATCGTGAGCGATGCCCACAATAAAAGGAAAGGCCGTCACAGGGACGGCCAGCTAAGATTGGCTCTTCAGGTCAGAGTCGAATTGCGACGATCAGGGCATCAATGTGCCATGGATTCCTCAAGAACCGGAACGTCGATGACTTGCTGGGCTTCTATATCCAAGGTGTTGTCCGCCCAAAGGTTCTGTTCGATGTGGGCCAGGGCCAGCTCCAGGGTGCCATGCGCTATGCGTTCGACAGCGCTGCAGAGCACTTGCTTCACGAGCTGGCAGTTGCCGCGCGCCGGGGAGTACCACAGCTCCCATGCGCAATCGCTTTCATGGCAGGACACGCCGAACTTGACCCATCCGCCCTTGGCTTTGCGTATGAACGGGGCAAACAATCGGATGCCGCTGGCCACAAGCTCAATGGCACCGACTTTATGGCGCGACATGGCAATGGATAGCGCGGTCTGCTTTGTGTCGATCCATTCGCCATTCACTGAAAGGCCCTTATCGCTGGCCAGGGCCGACAGATAGTTGTAGTAGACGTAAGAGCAGCGGGGCTGCAGAAGCACAGCAATATCGGGCTTATCTCCCCAGCTTTGGATTGTCAGCGCCGCGATCTTGGCTTTGATACCGTTGACTTTTTCATCGGCAAGATCTTCCTTGCGTTCAGCTGCACGAAGGCATGCGACGGCTGCGGTGTGCTTGGCCTGGGCCAGGGCGAGCTGGCGATTGAGAAGGTCAAGTTCAGTTGTGATCGTCATGTCATGCTCTCCTGTACTTCTGGAGTAAGGATGTCGTCGATGTCAATGAGCAACTGCGAGCTGTCCCCTTCAGTGGCTACAAAGGCAACTGAGTCGAGCAGGGCGCGCGTGCGTGCCAGCACTGCGCAGGCTTGGCTGGCTCCTGTCTCATTGACATCGCGGCCCCGGATGGCTTCGACCGTGGCAATGGGGTCATAGCCGAGCGCGGCGATACGGTCCGCTTCGGGCCATTCCATCACGTAACCGCACATCAGCTCCGGTCGAGCTAGGGCATAGTCATACAAGCGTAGGGCATCGAAGGCGTTGCGCAGGCCAAATGACAGGGACTCTTCTTCATCACCGAGCCAGTCAGCGATGGCTATGAGTTGTTCTCGCGTATTCATGGATGGTGTGGCTTTCTAGTCGGCTTCGACATGCAACCCGTTAGGGGTGGGGGAGAGGACTTCCGCACCGACAAGACGCGCATGAACCAGGCGGGCGTGCTTGTCGATCACTTCGAATAAAGCTGGCAACTCGGCGTCAGTGGCCCCAAGGGTCTTGGGATGGCCAGTGAGTCCGCGCACGTAGGTGTCGAGAGCATCGAGCACTGCATCACGAGCGCCGTTGACGAACTGGTCTTGGGATATGACCTGGGTGGTTTTGATGGTGGTGATGGGCATGCCCATGCCTTTTTGAGTGGATGACTCTTTAAGCCTAAGAGCCACCTCAAAAATGCAACCCACCGTTGAGGCGATCAGAAGCAACGTTGCAAATGGCCACTACGGGGCAGAAAAGGCGACCAGGACAAGAGCGGCCAACAATAACCAGAGAATTTTCAATGCAGACGAGTTTTCGTTCGGAAGGCGATCAGCGTACATCCTGAGCCAACTGTGCACCCGAGCCTTCAGCAGGTTATCTCATTGATCTGCGACCGGCTTCAATATATCGAAAGAATCAATATTCCAAGTGGTAGGAGACAAACGGCAACCGTAGGCTGTTAGGTTAGGATAAAGTCCAAGATATTCCTGCAATACATCTGCCACAGCACTGGAAGATTGAAGCAAGGGATGTCTCATGCCAAAATAAATCTCCTTAATCGATTCTTCTGGGAGTTCGTAGCAGAAGAGAGTTTTATTTCCCGCTGGAATTTCTTTAAAAGTGCCGCTTGGATTAGTGCCATTCTCATCTCTGTCCGATAAGCACTTCACTACCCTAACCTCTTCTTCGTAAGCCCAGCAGGCAGGCTTTTGGAGAAATGTACGTTGCAACTTCTCTTCGTGGCCAGCTGGATAGTGATGCGTGTGGCCAACTAGAATTGGCATCCCTTTAAACGGTAGCATGGAGTGCGTTGGTCGCGTATGTGTATAGATGATATTGCCGTATTGTGCGGGAACAATACAACGTTGAGAATCAAGAAAACCAGATTTATCTACATCTATGCCTAGCACTACACCGCGATGTTCATCGCCGTAGTGTGCCCACATTAAGGGGTTCAATGGATTTCGCGTTAGACACAGAACCCCGTGATTCTCAGACCAGATGGACTGCTTGGCCCACGATTGAACACTATCGAAAAAAGAAGGAATAGGAAGATCAACCTGCGGTGGATAAGCCGCTGTCAACTCAAAAGGGTCATTAAAAGTATGGGGATTAGAAAACCCAATTGATCGGCCTGCAAGTATTGCTTTGGCTGCATCCGCGCTCATGTACTTATATAAGATCAATCTAGCACTCCCCGCAATTCTTAGAAAAGCCCCATAAGGCTTACTTCATCAGACTCAACTATAGATGACAAACTCCCGGCAAATTGTGCAACCGCGTTAGGTTCGGTCCAGCTTGAATGCTTGTGTTTGAGAGTCAAGGTTTGTCTGTGCAGAAAATTCGCCCGATGTCGATGACAGCGGCAACGGCTAGTAGCACTGGGAGTCCGTACTGGCCGATTTTGCAAACGATGGACCAGATGCTGCCCCTGAAGATGCCCATGTATCCACTGGCTGGGGCTTCATTACTGGAAGGGATCATGAGTTGGGGCGGTTCAGCCAGGTAGGCAAAGAGATAGTAGGCCAGTACAGCCAGCAGCAGATTGGTCCACCAGGGCCAGCTGGCGATGGCCAATGGCACAGCGACGATGAGAGGCTTGTTGGTGTTGGACATGGGCACCTATTTACGGTCTGTTGAGGAATCCAGACTCTAGGAGCGCCGCCATTGCAACCTTCACTGCTGATTTGCCCAAACTGGACAAGTCCGCATTCCTGGTTGATGAAGTGCCAGCAGTAGATTTTTGGCAGATCAACAAGGGGATGGTGATGATCCAGCTCACGGCCAAAAATCTTCATGAATTGCTCACCGAATTGCGCACTATGGACTACCAGGTGCGTTCAAAGGTTGACTTCGGACAGTTGCCGACCTTTGGGGGTGAATGTCCCAAGTACACAGGCAAGGTTTGGAGCTGGGACGAGTCGCAGATCCTGATCGGGACAGGCGTGGGCAGTGGCGATTTCGCTGGAGATCTGAAAATCGTGTCCAGAGCAGAGTTTGAAGGGCATTGAACTATGCAGAGCACTTCAAATTCTCGCGGTCGTACATTCCGTGCGCTTCGACTGGCGAGCAAATCATTCGTGCGAGGCTTTCTTGCTTGGCAAGCGCGGCCTAAGGCGTTTTGGAAGCAGCCATCTATAGCTTGGCCCCGGCGGCTGGACCATCTGGAGCTGGCCGAGTTGGTGTGCCACCGTGGTGGTGTTGTGAACTACAAAGCACTGATGGTGATGGAGGCCGTGATTGTGGAGAACGCTCTTCGAGGCTATGAAACCATGAGCGAGCAAGACTGCGCAGCTGTGCTTTCAGACCAGATTCTGCATAGGGCGCTCAAGCGGCATGTGGGCCGGCAGGCTGTACGGTCGATACATTTCATGCTCCAGCGGGTGCGCTTTGATACTGCGTGTCGGTACTCATATTCCGGTGTGAGTTTTGAGCTGCAGAACCTCTCAAGGCGTGATCAGACCTGAATGATTTCAGCGCTTGCCATCTTTGCCCGCACTTGCGGGCTTTTTTGTGCCAAGTGACAGCGCCCCGTTTGATGCTGCCTGAGGAGTAATAAATTGAACATTGGTCTTCCGAATACATGGCTTTGGGCCAGCTGGATTCGGTCGGATACAGTGCGGGCATGCACGCATTCATCACAGACACATCATTTGACAGCCGCCTTCGATCAACCATTTCGGCAGCATGGGCCGTCTTCGCGCGAAAGGTTGGCAGCACCCTTATTCCCATCAATAAGGAAGCTTCAATGCAGCTTCAGTACGCCTTTGTGCTGAAGCAGCTCTTGCCTATGGCACTTCAACACCCGGATGAACGCGCGGAGATAGAGCTTGAGCCAGGCGTCAACATGGGTACTGGCTCAAACAACATCGATATCCTCGTCCACGGCGCGTCCTCGAACGGTGAGACGAAGATTGCCATAGAGATGAAGTGCTATCGAAAGATAGCCGCATCGGGTCGCACGCGTGGTGCACACGACATATTCATGAAAGATGTCTATGAAGATCTACATGTACTGGAGCAGTATGTAGCTCAAGGTGTCGCATCGCGCGGCGTCGCCCTAGTGATGAACGACCTGGAACGGTTTGTCAATCCAAAAGCCAAAGATGGTAAGTGCTGGACTTATGACACATCGCACGGGCACACTTTTCAGGGGGGACATTTCACTGTGCCAGTTGGAGGGAAGGACGTAAACATCCAGCTTGCGCGGTCCTACACCTTCAATTGGGAAAAGTTCGGTCGGTTCTGGTTCTGTGAACTGGAGGGCAGATGTCCGCAAGAACTGCCCCGGCCTCACATGTCGAGCGTTGAAAGACGCTATCCCATACCTGGAAACGGTAACTATGGGGCGATAGCAGCTGCTGATCAGGCAGGCAGTTAGGTCATCACGTAGCGGAATGATGGCCGTTGATGGCCAACACCCCATCCCCGCTAACCATTCATCTCCCCTGTGTTTCCTGCATAACACCTAAGCGGAAGTTGCCCAAACCGATTTTTCGAACTCGAAAGCAGGAGTGGGCGTAACGCCCCACTCACGTTTTGCAAGTCCGAGATCTTCTGGTCCCAGGAAGAGTGCAACATTCCAACCACTTCGATGTACGGTACTACGGTATGCAACACCATCCAGTGCACCGTCTACGAATTCATAGTCACGAAAGTACTCGGTGACGACTTGAGAGGGAAGATAGTCAATTTGTACTTTATCGCTTCGCTGTACGGGCTTCATGATGTCGTTCGTGAAGTCGTGCAAGAAGCTCAAAGTTTGGGCTAGTTCTGGCGGTTCATCAGAGAATATTCCAGGAATATCCGGCAAGGATCGTAGATCCAGTACTCGAATTGGGCGGGCCGAGCGCCATAGTCCCACTTTCCCTTTGTCTTCGCGTGTTTCCTTTAGTGCTGTTGTGGTGGAAGACGCGAGATAGAACATTGGAATCCCAGATGGGTTCAGGCGATTGCTCTGAAGCGCGAATTGGGGCGGAGGAGGCCCAAAATCGGTCGCTGTCACACGCTTGTGTTTGGGTATATCTGTTCTTGCGCGCCAAAGGCGAATATCAACTGGTAGCTCTGTAATCAATTCGTGAAAATCAATTGAACGAGCAATTTTATTCAGCAGGGATGCTGGGGTGTAGGAGTCTCTATCATCGCTACCTGTAGCATGAAAGAAAAACCTCCGTTTGTGTTTCACTGTCGAGCAAAATGACTCCCAGCTGCTCCACAGGGCATCGTCAAGATCAAGTGTGGCAACGTCCTTATCAGTCCATGGTTCGTCAGTCATGGAACTCGCAATATCCGAGCGCAGGCTGCCTGTATAGTCTCTTGGAAAATCTAGGCCAATCTTGTCGAGCATGTCCCAAGAATCCCAATGTGGACCTAAGTAGCCACCTTCAGCTGAGCAATATGGAAGCTGGTCAACTGCTCTGCCATAGTAGCGCCTTAGGCGCTCCTCAATGTAATCCACAAGAACGTCAAAACCCACGGTAGGGGAGTCATATTTACGACATGCGTTGCATCCGCGAGGACCATTGTTCTCACGTATCCAGCTACGCAAGTCTTTGTCGGAAAAGCAAGAGGAGCAGACACGATTTGTACTCATATGAAAATAGTTTCTTAGAATAAAAGATCACAGCGGACATGGATCTTCCTTATGTATTTCTGAGAGATCCAGAAGGTAACTGCGAAGAGCAATTCAAGGCATCGTTTATCGAAACTTACTTATCGAGGTTTGGAGAATGCTTTGCCATATTTTGACGCCTGTTCAAGCCATACCATTTTATTCTGGTCATAAATTGCGAAAGCGCCATTGGGATTGATGAAGAGTTCAAGTCGAATTAGTTGGTAGGAGCAAGAACCATCTCGTAGATTCTTCTTGCTTTTTCTTTCAAGTACCCACTGTACTGGTGCTAACTCACTTAGTTCTTCAAGAGCTATATCGATTTTGCGCTCTGTATCTTCAATTGAATCTGAGCTTATTCCTTTGAGAAGCCCTTCAAGAATAATCAGAGCATCATCTCTGTAATTAATACGCAGCTGATTTAGATATCTATCATAGATTTCTAGTTTAGAATAATCTCTGGGTGGCTCTAACTTCGTGAATGCGACAGCATCCTCGATTGATGTCGGAAACTTATCAGCTTGAACTGGCATTAAATATATGTCTGTAAATTGGTTCTGAAAGTACGATTAGCTATTCAGCACCCAGGCGACGATAGCGAGCATGAAGCATGTAGCCCAAAAAACTGCTTTATGTGCAGAGTTCGTGTTATTGATGGATTCTTGTGTCTGAAATGTACCTACGTGTCTCTCGTAATTCTTGTGTTCTATTTCGCCGCGAAGTTCACAAGAGCGTTGGGTGGCTTGCGACATTGCACGCGCGGTATTAGAAGTCTTAACCCTGCTCGCTATCGTTGTAGGTGACAGTGTAGAGTTAGTCTTTTCAGAGGCTCCATAGATTGAATTGTGTCGGCTCATGTGATCCCCCGATTAGCTGGACAAGGATTCATATTCTCTCAAAGCTTTTCTAAACTTCGTGAGTATCTTCGCACGAGTCCGCAATTTTGCAAACGTCTTCTCGGCGTCAGCGACAACAGCTTGCACCCATGCTGGTTCACGCTGGAATGAAGACATGTCGTAGGAATCAGACTTTCCCTTTTTTATATGCTTCGAGAGAACTCGAATACTAGATTTTGATTTTTCTTTAGGAATTACGTTATTTCGATGCCAGGAGATCTCCAAAGAGCTATCTTTTATACGGACACGACAGCCCAAATAAGTTTGCTGCTCCTTGGGCATTTCCTTTCGGGCAGTTAGCGAAGTTTGATGGAAGTTGGCAGCAATCACATCTGCTTCAAGAGCAAGAAGTAGCAGCTGCGCTTCCACACCTTCCGCAGTGCTGAGCATGAAGGTCTTGGCTGCGGCCTCAAAGTCGATGTCTACGCGATGCTCCCAGGGCTTCTCAAGTTCAGTTCGGAGGTGTTCGATATGAGCGCTGGGCGGCAGTGAGTTGAAAGAGGGCATAGAGGTTGTTGGGAAAAAAATGTGTCCCTTCCCAAGATACTATCTTCTATGGGCTGGGAGAGCTATTTCCCATAGAAGAGGGCCGGTGCAAGAAAACTACCCTGCAAACGGCTTCTAGTAGATCACCGAGAAGGTCCTAGACTACGTGCCTGGTGCCGGTGTGTTCAGCTTTGCACGAACACTCAAAGAGTGGGAAAAACTTTCTGTTCTCCATATTCTATGGGGAGTGACCAAGCATGGCTGTAATTGATTGGATGCATTGAGTTGAACATCTATAGGCATCTGAGCAAATCTAAGAGGTCCAATGTGGGAAAGAACTCAGTTGTTCCCTTTTTATATGGGAAGCATAGAAAAAATCCCGATCTACTAACAGGGCCTTGAGTCCGCCTCAGGCGCGAAGAATTCGAGCCTAGCAGGAGGGGAGCAGAGATACAGGCCATGATCCTCCAGGCAACTAACGGACTTCAAAGCGACTTTGAAAAGAAAATTTTCCGTTGATAGTTCCATTTTATGCATCTGTGATGCTATGATGCCAAGCGTTACAAGTCGTTTTGAAGTCGTATCAACAGGAGGGAACATGGCGAAAAAAGGTACTGAAGCAGTGGAGAATTCTGAATTTATCCTCGGTATGGATATTGGCTATTCGAATTTCAAGCTGGCCTTTGGCCATCGTGAATCGGATATGACGACATTAGTCCGCCCAGTCGGGGCTGCCCCTCTGTCGCTGATGCCTCAGAAAATTGGAGGCGGCCACGGCTCCGACTTTGTACAGGTCCTGGTGAACAATGAGCAATGGGCTGCTTGTGTTGAACCAGGACGCATCCAAGGCTGGGAGCGGGAATTGCACGCAGACTATCCCAGCACGAACCAATATAAGGCATTGTTCTATGCAGCACTGGCTCTGACAGAGCAACCAGTGATTGATGTGCTTGTGACAGGTCTGCCAGTAGATCAATTTAAAGATGAAAACACCCGTAAAAGACTGAAAGATAAGCTGACGGGTAATCATCAGATTGCAAATCAAACAACGATTGAAGTTAAAAAAGTAGTTGTTGTTCCTCAGCCTGCTGGAGCCTATATGGACATCAGCGAAAGCGTGCAGGAAGATGAAATCGAAGCTGTCATCAATCAGGGCCGTACAGTAGTGATTGATCCTGGATTCTTCTCAGTTGACTGGGTATCTATCGCTGCAGGTGAAATGCGCTATAACTCATCTGGTACATCACTTAAAGCGATGTCTGTACTTTTGGATGATGCGGCAAGCCGAATCAAAGAAGAGTTCGGAGGTCAACTGAGTGTTGAAAAGCTAGAATCTGCAATTGTCTCTGGTAAGAATGAAATCCCTTTGTATGGGAAGATGGTCCCTATCAAGAGCTATGTTGAAGAGGCCATCAAGAAGATCCCAGACCTCGCGCTAACTTCAATGAAGAAGTCCATGCGAGAAGAGGGACTAGATGCTGACGTTATTCTTTTGGCTGGTGGCGGGGCAACCTTTTATAAAGAGGCTGCCAAGCGGATTTTTCCAAAGGCGCACATCATCATGAGTGCGAATCCCGAGTTGGCCAACGCTCGCGGCTTCTGGATGCTGGGTTAAAAGGAGTTGATAGTGTCTAAAGCAGATCAAAATGATTGGGATGGGAAACTATCAAATATTAAGGTTTCCAAGTTCTCGCATCCCGAGCTTTACGGGGACTTGGTAAAAGTCAATCAACGCGACAGAGGGGAAAGATTGCGCACTTTGGCAATGCTTGGCCTTCAATCGTTGAACCTCTCGGCCTTGGTAACTGGTGAACCATTAGCTGTACCCAGAAATGTGGAGCCGGAGAAGAATGGTGATGCTGGTTCAGCTGAGAAAAATGTGCAAGCAACTGAAGAAACCAATCAGCCTCCATCAGATCGAACCGTGGGGAGAGTGAGCGTAAATAAAAGCCGCCGTGACGCATTACTAGGCTCAATGTGATGATGAGGATCAGCGTGTTAGCTAGTCTTGCATGTGCTTTTCTGCCACTGCAGGTAAATGCACAAAATTGGTCTGAGACTGGAAAAGTCATCTACGTTGACGATGGAGATACAGTTGTACTGCTTCGCTCAGATAACTCACGGCTAAAGATACGACTGAGTGATATTGATGCTCCCGAGTCGATGCATGGGCACAAGCGGCCAGGGCAACCGCTCAGTCAAAAGGCTACAGACTATTTGAAGTCATTGGTACATGGGAAGATCGTCAATGCTCACTGTTATGAGTATGACCGTTATAAAAGAGGCGTGTGCACCATCACCATTAGTGGTCAGTCAGTTAACTTAAAAATGGTAGATGCAGGCCTCGCGTGGGCGAATAGAGCCAACCCAAGGTATGTACGTGACACCCGTGTATATGAGGCGGAGGTAGTCGCTAAGAAGCAGGCAGTGGGGGTTTGGAGTCTGCCAAATCAAGTTGCCCCTTGGAGGTGGCGTAAAGACTGCTGGAATGATGCTGCCTGTGAAGGAGCTGAGCAATAAAAAAGAGCGCTAGAAAATCTAGCGCTCTTTTTTTTATGACTTGATCAGGCTGCAATCATTTTTGCTGATTCATTCATCGGGAGACGAGCTGCATCATGGCAAAACGGACACTCAATGTATGTGCGCTGATTGACGCTGGTGAAGTAGGAGCATTTGCAGGAATTACATACTGAAAGAGAAGCCATTTCACTACGAAGTTCAGAGGCCAAGCACCAGGCATCCGTGATCGTGAAAGATGGCCAGCGCCCGTTCTTCATGCTGGGAATTTCATTGCGCAGGGTGTGATAGAGGCGGAACGCTTTGACCAGCTCAGGGATCTGTACAGAGATAGTCACATCGTCCCCTCCCAGGTTGTAGTACAGCTGCATGAGCAAAGATGCCTGGATCTTTGTCGCGCTGTTGTGGATCAGTGTCGTGCCGCTCCGCATGGTGCCGTGGTTTTTTCTTGCTCCAGTACCTTCATCTTGCTCAAAACCACTATAGATGCGGCGCAGTTGTTTGTGCGTAAGGCCGGTTTCGATCATGATGATCTTCGTAATGAATCCAGCTTTAGTCATCTGCCGAGCGAGAAGCAACTGCGTCAGCGACGCCATCTGCGCTTTAGGTGCTATCTGTGTGGTTCTGGACATGTCTTCCTCTTATGCAGTTATCGATTGTTGAATTTTTTTCAGCAGGATGTACTGAAGGTTTCGTCTCCCGGAAATGATTTCGGCAATGATTGATTCGTCGAAACGAAGAGCAAAACTCACTGCGAAATTTGTGGAAATACCGGAAAGCTGAATCAGCGTGGCGTTAGAACACGCACGCACCAGGTTCAGGCCAACGCCAAAGGTCTGTGAAGCTGTTTCCACATCTTTTCGTGCCTGTACGCCCAACTGCACCCAGTAGAGATCTGTGCAATTGCTGGTGTCAGTGATTTCAAATGTCTGCTTGTAGTCTCTGTCTTCTATCCACTGGCAGATCTCGTGTTGGTTGGCGACGAGCTTGAAGCTCAGAACTGTGCCTGATGAAAGGTTTGAAATTGCTTCATCGGACAACTGGGCAGCGAGTTCTACAGTGTGGCTTTTCAGGTTAAAGAGCTTGCCAGCCAGGTCTGGGTTCTGAATGGACACCTTTCTCAGGATGCCCCACAGCGAGGCATCCAGCTCTTTGACTGAAGGATCAGACTCACCATAGGTCAAATCCTCAGCTCGGTCATCCAGCTCTTGAATTATGTTCGTTTGAAACATCAACATGTCATTAACCCAGTCGTTTCAAGTTTCTGTAGATGGCCAAGACCCGCGCGCCGTAGTTACGCGCGCGTTCAGGCTCAGTCCAGTTGTGATAACGGCCAATGCCCAGCTCGATGTCGTCGGGTGACGATTTCAGGGATTCGATGAGAATTTGATTTGCGACCCGCAGATTCGTTGGGGGGTCGAGCAGATCGGCAGCTTGCTTGACGCGGTGCCCATGCCAGAACAAATTCGTTTGGCACATCCCTATATCGATCCTGCGGCCATAAGCCTCAATCCATTCCGCCAGCTTCATTTCTGCTTCTGCTTTGGTCTTGGCGTAATGGGATTGGGTAGAGCGCAGAGTCCATGGCCAGGGGCTGATGTTTCCCTTGCCCCGCCCAAAACCGGATTCAACGAGGGCAATCGTGTAGAGCAGAAGAGGGTCAGTGCCTGTGCTGTTTCCTTGTTGCTCAAATAACGACCCTCGCAACGAATCTGCAACTGAAGAAGTGTTGGTAGACGCGAGAACAGCACCAGCAGAGCTGGCCAGGGGAAAAGTCAGAAGTGAAAGGATATGGCGACGACTGGGCAGGGAGGAGGTCGGTCGGCACAAGTGCAGAGACTGGGGCATGAATGCAGGTTATCCAAAATGCGTTTAGAAGTTCATTTTCCGATACTGTAAAATCGTATCAGAATGTCAAATCCTTGTAATGCAACAGTTAGTCTTTTTTGGGATAGACGTTTTGTTACGAAGGTACACAGTTGCCCGTACCCGAGGCGATGAAAGGCGCGATTCGGCTGAATCGAGATGTCAGATGTGAAAGATGCGCAGGAGAAAGCAGCAAGGAAGGCGACATGGCCAACGATGCGAGGCTGGTGGCAGCAAGGCCACAGATTGATCCCTACCCAGTAGGGAAGCCTTTTCGGCAGAGAGAACCTGCAATGCAGGTGATGTGTGGCACTAGGCCTTGAGGGACTGCACTTCGGCAGTAGCAGCCAGTTGAGCTGAGCAAGCAGCGTGAGGTGGCTGTGAGATCATTATAAGCACAGATGGCCCTAAATGGGCAAGTGGCTTTTGTGGTCAGATTCATGTAATGAAGTTCTGCAAAGCGGCTCCCGAAGTTGCATTTTCTGAACCTGTAGTAAATTAGATGTACATAAAGAGAGAGAGGAACCAATGCTGAATTTCAACAAGATCTTCTTGGTGTATGTCCCCGGAATTGCTTTGCTGTCGCTACCTGTAGCTCCCCTGTTGAGTGTGTACGCGCTGGGTGCATGTGCTCTGTATCTGGCTTTCTTGCTGTTGAAGTTCATCAACAAGTCGATGGTCGCCACGATTCTGATGTGGGTCGGAGCCTCTTACTTCATCGGTGGATTCTTGGCATTGTTCGGCTTCGCAATAATGCGAGGGATATTTGCAACGCTTAAAGGTGGTGTTTCTTCCAGCGATCTGGACTTGCTAGATCCTGTAGTCGCAAATCCACACTTGAGGAAAAGAATATTTCCAGGTCAATAAAAAAAGCCGCTTCTAGAACAGAAGCGGCTTTTTTATAGGTAATTACTTGCCGGGAGTATTCTGAGTTGCGTTCCAGGCCTTCACATCTTTAAGAATAGGTCCCGATTGCCCATCTTTCGATCCTTGGTGCACACCCGCATTGTATATATCCTTATACATGCTGAGTGCGAATCGGTTGTCCTTTTCTGACAAGATTGCTTCACCGCTCGAATTTCTGAGGATTTCTCCTGATGAATCCCTTTGCGCCAAGCTTTCACGAAGACCCTTATAACCGGCATCAAGTCCGGCTTGATCATTGAACTTCGCAGAAGCGAAAATCTCAGCCTGATATCCTGGTAAACCGTGCTTCTCTTGGGCAAAGCGTTTCGTAAGACCTTTCATCTCCGATTTATGATCGTCCAAGAACCTTGCTGCAGTAGTAGCGCCGCCTGAGTACGCTTGGGCGAGGCCTTGAGCCATGAATGCACCCGTTTCCTCAATACTCATATTCTTAGTGTGATCTGAGAAACTTGACTTCCCGGTTCGCCATTCATTGAAAGCATTAGTCGCCTTCGCTGAGACACCCAGCAAGGTATTGCCGAGATAGCCTACGGCTCTTTCGCCTGTACTGCGATTCTTGAAGTCTTCTTGGAACTGTTTGATTCCTTCGCCCTTAGGATCGGCAAGTATCCGGTCATTCTGATCATTCGATGTTTGTATATTGGAAGCAGTGCTCTTCCCGAACTCCATAAATGAACTGCTCAGATCCTTGATTTGATCAAGTGTTCCCATATCGCGTTGAGCAAAACTTGTGGAGCTTGATTTATTTATAATTTGATCTTTAATAAAATCACTTTGTTCATTGGCAACCCCCTCAAGAGCACGGTTTCCGTTTTTAACCAATGTGCCTGTCCTACTTTGATGGTCTGCAACGACGGAGCTTGGCCCACCTGGCTGTCTTTGAGCTTGTGTTGTAACTGAAGACAACTTCCCATCATTAAATTCAGGGGCACCGGCTACTCGTGATCTGATCTCATCAGTATTGACACCTGTGGGTGTTTGTTCTTTGAGGCCGGAATTTCTGTTCGGATCACCGGTGAAATCAAGACTCCTACCAGTAGCTTGACCGATGATACGCATGCCTTCAGCTAATCCAGCGCTGCCATTTCCATTCGCATAGTTGCTTGAGTTTGTCAGTGCTTGAAGCTGTGCTGCGTTGCGGGCTACATTTCTGTCCATGTTGTAGCTATTCGCAAATCTATTCTCCAATGCAATTGCTTCCTGCCTTACGGCTTGAGGTGCATTTTGCACTGCATTGTTCAGCCTGCTCTCAGCTTCAGGAGATGCAGATATTGCACCGCCAAGAGTTTTCATGTCTGTACTGGTTTGCTGCCCCAGTGAACTTTGCATGCTTTGGAGAGAGGTAAGACTTTCAGTTGCAGCGATACTTTCCTGTGCTGATTTAGCAACAAGATTTGATGAACTATCAGACCATGATTTTGTGAATGAGTTACTACCTGAATCTACCGCCTGATGTGTGAGGCCACTTGTCAGGGCTTGAGAATCGGAAGTGGAGAATGTTGCCCCTTGTACAGCCCTCATAACGCTATCTAATCGTCCACCTTCGCTCGCAGTGTTAGATTTATCTGCTGAGAGAGCTGCGCTTAAAGCACCCTGTAGACCTGTACCCTTTGCACCCGCCCCGCCCATTGCAGATAGAGTAAGAGCACCTTTAATAGCGTCTATCGTGGATTCACTTAAACCGTACTGCTTACCAATTTCTCTGGCCTTGCTATCGATCATTTGGCTCTGTTTAGTGCCCATCGATGAGACTGAGCGCCCTAAGGATTGCAGTCTCTGGGACTGTTGCTGCGTGCTTCCGCCTTCGGTTACGCCACGAGAAACTTCTTGCTTGAATGCATCAGACTTCGATTGCTGAATTGCAGAAGCTGAAGAGATTCCGCTTGAAACAGCATCACCAAAATTCATACTTGAATTTAGGTTCTCTGTACCAGTTTTCTGTATTCCACTGAAGGAATTCCCGCTATGCATCGGCATCATGCTAACAAGTGGGCCACTTTGCAACGCATCGGGACTCGATAACTTCTCGTTAATATGATCGCTTCCGTTCACACGACCAGCAAGGCTTGTAAACGCATATGTGCTTCCAGTGACGATGAAGAGAGAAATAATTGGTGTAGAGGCAGCAAGCATGCCGCCAGTCGCAATCCAGTTCTGCAGAATTTCACCGGCTGTGTTTATGGCATAGAATGAATCAAGTCCTGGTAGATTAAGTTGAGCTATCTTATTTGTCGATATCACATGAATGTAGAGATTGACGACTGCGAGGACAGGCATCCAAAGCTGAATCCATAAAACAGTCAGGAAATACTTAATCAGCAAGCCCATACCGAAGCTTCCCATCACCATGAGCATGGCCATTATGGGTGTGAGCGAGTACACGAAACCCTCAAAGAACGCCATCATTGGCCGCGCTACCGTAACGAACATTGACTGCTCAGTAGCCCATTGGGTATTACGTTGTTGTATAGCTTGGTTCACCATTACCGCTGAGCCGAAGTCAAGCATGTCCTTGTATTTTCCAACAACAGCATCGTTGTACAGTGGCTCCAATATAGATGCCTTCAGATATTCGTTTGCAGATGTAGACGCTTGCCCAAGTGCCTGGATAGAGTCTTGAATGCGCGAAGTCGCTTGTCCAATATCAGGTCTGTTCAAGCCGATTGCTGCAGAGATAGCCTGTTGAACACGCATATCTGATATGGAGTCTAATGATGCACTTAGATAAAACCACCCTTCAGAGCAGGTATATTCTTCCCCATCTATTTCCCCAGGATTTAAATAGATTCTTGTTCCGTAGAGTGATGACATGAAAGGAAGAACCTCCGTCACCTTGCCCGTCATCATCGATTCGACGGAAACTAATCCTAAGTCAATTTTTGTAAGAGTACATTCGCGGATATAGTTGTCCCAGCTCTTTCTAATATCCACAGAACCACCGCCCATAGCATCATTCATTGCGACATAAATTCCCGATTTATCAAGATTTCGTCGGGTGTCATTGAGCAGTTTTAAAGATTCTGCAAACTCCGTTCTTGTAATGCTCGGTGCGATTATGCTAAATCCGGTCGTGAATAGATCTGTGACTGTGTACCCGACATTGGAAATTACTCCTCCTGTGAATCCAATTCCTAACGGGACGTTGGCAACTACGCGCACATTCCCATCGTATGCATCTTCAATTGTCACGACTGTAGCGGGACCGAAGAAGCACATGTAGCAAACCCAGCAAACAAAAACTTGCTGAAATTCGGTTTGCTTAGCACCTTGCAATAGCGACTTGACACAAATTATTAGAACGCCGAAAAGCATCCCAATCATGACGGCCTTTTCCAGATCGCCTGCACCTGTGATCATTGCAATGCCAATAAGTATTTGCTCTAGGAACGTCGAGTCACCTATTGAGTAAATCGTGAATGACATCATGATGTTTATGGCTTCGGAGCGGAGGTTAATGTGGAGAGTGCATACTTTTGCTTTCTTGAAATCTCCAGAATTGAGCGATATCGGTCAATAATTTTTGATAAGTCACCGTATTCGCCACGTAGGGCCGAATAGTCACTGTCAAACTTGCTTTTGGAAATATTAATTTCGTCAAGTAGTTGCTTTTTGTTAGCGGAGTCTGAAGAGCTAATTACAGCGAGCGCAACTCTGAAGAAATCATCGACAACCTTCTTCATCATTACTAATGAAATTGCGTCTGCCGAATCATTGGCGAACAAGACCGCAGAGTCATAAGAAACTATTGATAGGTTTCTTATGATCGCACCCATACCACTAGGCATGGAAGTTGTGAATGCTTTCTCAGTTTCAGAAAGAACGCCACTATTGGTTGCATACTTGTAGATTACGCCTGGAGTTGTGCCCCCTCCGTGAAGCAAATCAACAATCTTGGTTCTCATACCTTTGATGGTTACTCTCTTGGTGGTAGGGGAGTAGCATTGATCATCACCATTGCAAGTATAAATTTCAAGATTTCCACCTTGGATAAGGTCTTTAAGAGTAATGAGTCCGCCTGGGAGCGTAATGATCGGGTTGGTATTTTCCTCGCCGGATGAAGTCCCCGTTTTGTCATTCACCATGTCACCAACAACAATCGAGCCTGTCATAGACATGATGGTTTCTAGCAACTCTGTATCGCCGTATGTAAACCAAGAGCTGGCATAATTCTGTTTCATGGTTTTCCACAGAATATTACCAGTCATTCTTTTATAAACTTCAGGCGATTGATCCCTGATTTCCTTAATTGGTGTTTTTCCGCCTGTTTCTTGCTTTGTCGAGAAGAAGTCTTCAAATAGACCATTGGCAGAACCCATGAGCGAAGCATCTGTTTTGTTCTTGAGATCCATGCCGGAAGTCAGGTCATTAACAAACCCTTGCGCAAGTTGGCAAGAATTACCAAGATGCTGGTTGAGTTCCTGAATCTTCTTCTGGAAGGATTCAATCCATTTCGCCCCATCAGGAAATACATTGTCTAGTGCTAATTGGAATGCGTAGCCTTTGGCATTGGCTGCAACCGCTCTCAATAGTTGGACCAACTGCTCTGCATTAATAAAGCTGAATGATCCACCAAATAAATCAACGCCTCCACATCCGGCTTTCCATGATGGGGGTGTGAACGCAACCAAATTCGTATCGTAGATCTTTGATTTGGTAGTGAATCTCCCACCCGAAAGAACGCCGCGACGTTGTGATTCATAAACACCAGGAGGGGTCACATTCGTCATCTGGCCGAAGACGCCATCAAGCTGTGACTGCAGGCCACCAGCGTTTAACAGAGTAGGGGATAGCGATAGAGCAACAGCTGCAACAGATAATTTGAGTTTCATGATATTAATTACTTGGTATTCAGGCGGGTTCTGATGTATTCCATCAGTTTGCTTGGTTCAACAAAATTGGATTTGCCATTTGTCTTTTGCTGAATCCTTTCTAAGTCTTTACCAAAAATCGATGGATCTAGTTTCTCTGCAATGTTGTTATCTGTCGTGTAGATTGGTTTCGTCTTTTTATATTCTTCTTCAGAAACCCAGCCATTCCGTTTTGCAGCAATAATAATTCTGTGCTTCATCTCAGGAAGAGAGAGTGCCCCTTGCCCAATTGGCTCAAATTTCCCACTTGGTGAAACTAAGAACGTTGCAGGAAAATTGACGATATTTAGAGTTTTAGCATGGCCACTATCCGTCTTGAAGTTTGGGAATATGTTGTCTTTGAGTGGTCGTCCAGTTACCGAGATTGGAACGATAGTGAATCCTTGAGCCTCTAGCATCTTCACAATAGAGGCTTGAAGGTTGCTATATTCGTCATCTTTAAAGAAGAAAAAGATGCCAGCACGTTGAGCAATAGAGTCGATGAGGGCACTTTTCTCTTTACCTGCTTCAACATCTAGCTTTTGAGATGCAAATGTCGCTGCAGGACGCCGTGAAATTTCATCCAGATATGGATCACCCAGTACGGCCATCTCAGTAGCATTTGAAAACTGCTCCGACCTATCGATTGCAAATCGCTGGAGATACATGAATGCGCGAACGTTCTCCACTGTCGGGTTGTCCCAGGCCGCATCCTTGTACTTGGGGAGGTTTTCGCGCACCCACGCGGCTGAGAAAGGTGCTGGCCCTTTCTCCAGTGCTGGAGGAACAGATGCAGGCTTTGCAGGTGGTGACTGTGTTGGTGCCGCCTGAGGCTTGGGTGGTGGCTTTGGAGGCTCTTCTTCTTCATCCTCAGGCTCTGGGGCATACCAGAACCATCCTTCGCTCTTGCGGTCGTAGAAGCGAACAGGGGTCTCTTCGATCTGCTGTGCGTATGCTTGCCCAACCCCCATACAGATCGCGTTGGCCAGGGCAATCAGAATGCAGCTACGTTGAAATGCAGTGGTTTTCATCAGTCACAATTCCTCTTGTGACTGATCGTATGGATATGGCTATCTAGGCATGCATCAGCCTCTGCCCTTATAGGGCTGTGCAAGCGCCATAGCTATTCTGAGTGAACCCCTTTAGGCTCAAACCAGATATCTACGCTATTGCTACCTCGGCAGTGGTGATGATCGTGTACTTTTTCGCATGCGAAAAATCATGCTATCTCCATCTCGATTTTTGCCCGTGCTCGCCGTCTTTGAGCGACTTGGTTGAGGATGATTTCAATGATTCCGTTGATGATCAGCACTCGCATGGCGCGAGAAGAGCCAACGTACAACAAATTGATTTCGTCTTCACGAGCCTCTGGCTCCATATCTGGATCGAAGATATCTGGGTAGTCATCAGTCAGTTGAACAGTGTCCCATTCCAGACCTTTACTCCTATGCGCTGTGGTGACAGTGATTGAGGCCTCCATTTCTTCCTCAACAGTGAGGCTCTTGAGGTGATCAATCATTGCAGGGATGTCTTCGGCCGCGTATGTTTCCAGAATTCGCACTGACCGTTGCATCTCATGGTCTTTGGTCTGCTCTGCGGCTTCCTTATATTCCTCATAATCCTTGTAGTCGGCTTTGAGCTTCTTGTTCTTTACGTTTCCGAGTTCACCACGGCTAAAGTGGTGCAGATCTAGGAGATCCTGCACTTTGTAGTTTTCAATGCCTCCGACCCAAAAGATTGATTCGCCGCGAGCTGCAGCTGCAAGAGCGGATTCGAGCACGCCCATCACTGTTCTGGAGACTAAGCATCGATGTTCAGTGCCCATAGGAACGTGGAAAGTAACCGTGTCTGCTTGTCCACGGCCAACCACAGGAACTGTTTCGCCCTTCAGCTCAAGCAGCGCATTCGCAACGATAGCGACGTTGGGGCCGAACCGGAAACTATTGGTCAAGTACAGGCGCGGGACATCATTGAGAAGAGGGTGGTCGAGGGCGTTCACCGCGCCGCGATATCTGAAAATCTGCTGGTGTTCATCGCCCACAAGGGTGAGTTTGCAGCTCTGAGAAAGGACAATCTGGCTTGTGACGGGGTTCGCGTCCTGAGCCTCATCAAAAAGTATGCGCTTGTATTGAAGGCTGAGGTCTGGCATCGAAAGCTGATAGAGCTTCAGATAGCAGTCGTGAACTGTTGGAAATGAGTCGTCAGGGTCGCACATCCGAACCCAAACTCTCTCAGCTGCATCAACCACTTCCGCCTGGTACTGAACCATCTTGGTGGTGAGGTTGGGCTTACCGTTGAATCGAGTGAAATGATCGCTGTAGAACTTCATGTCAGCACTGCACATGAAATTTGTCAGGACATCCAAGACATCCTTCACGAATGCCCAGTTGCTTGTGTCCAGAGCGTTGGCCAGCTCGCGTAAGGGAATGTTCCCGTGATGTGAGATCTTGTGCTTTAGCAGCTTTCCGAACTTGGGGAAGGCAAGCTGATGTGATGTCTTGCAGTCAACCTGTCGCTTTGGGAAGCGCTGTGCAGCTGCATCGCGGATAGCGCGGCTATACGCCAAGTAGAGCATACGCTCGCGGGGGTAAGCTTGGGCGATCTGGAAAAATGTTGTCGTCTTGCCAGATCCTGCCCTCGCTTTCACGACAAGGCGCGAGCCGGAGAACTGAATAATGCGCGCTTGTTCAGCGGTTGGTCTGATTACCATCGGTTTTCTTCCTAGGCGTCTTTGTAGTAGCCGGGAAGAGGGTGCCTTGCCTGAGTCTCAGAATCAAAGATTCGATATCGCGGTTGCGCTTCTGTTCTTCACTCAGCATGTGCTCTAGCATGCCGATCTGCTTGTCCTTGAGGCTCAACTGGCCATTGGCATAGCTAAGCTTATCGAGTGCATCACGCACTTCACCCTTCAGCACCAGCGATTCATCACGAAGCTCAGCAGCCCGCTCTTCCTGGGCCTTGATAGTCGTTTCCAGCTCGATAGTCTGCCTGCGTAAGGCATCGATCTGCGACTGCGAAGAGGCACCGTTTTGGGCTGCTTGGTCATATTTGTCTTGGAGAGCAAGCTGGTCATGTTCCACCATTTGAAGTGCGCGCTCTTTAGCTTGAAGATCTTGTTCAAGCTTCTCTGTCTCTTCTTTGCACTTTGCCAGCTGGTCTTCTAGTTGATCGATTTTCTCGCTGTTGCTGTTGGCCATGTCTATGGCCTGCTGCATGTCTTCATTGATAACTGCCTCGCGGCTCCGCAGCTGCTCGCGCTCGGACTGGACCCGCATTTCGGCTCCGTCCAGCGCTGTGCGCCATAGCTTGCGGACGAGAAAATCGGCTTCCGAAGCCATGAAATCTGGCAAGACCATTTCCTCAGTTGGTGCTTCCTGCAGATTTGCGCTCTCCCACTCCTTCAGAAAGTTGGAGATAGTTGTGTAGCTGCCACCGCCGATGATTTGATGAACAGCCGTGATACGCGGAAGCTTGCCAGCTTTCACAAGCTCATTTGCAGCGGTGAATACGTCCTCTTTCGTAGCTATTCGTCTGGCCATGTCAATCCCCATTGTTTGTAATACCGTATTACCATAATTATCGTATTACGATAGAAAATCGCAACAGAATTTTCAGCAGCTAGTAAATGCGCAACAAAAAAGCACCCCGGAGGGTGCTAAGAAATTTGGAGCTGCTTCAAAGGTAATCGATGACTTCACTGGCCTTGCGTCTGCGCTCATCAGATCTTTTGTCGTAACGCTGTGTCGTTGTAATGCTGGCGTGGCCTAGGTTGTCTTTGACAGTGATGATGTCGATCCCTTTTTCAAAAAGAGTCGTTGCATAGGTTCTTCGAAGGTCATGGGGTGCGACATTCTCAATCCCGGCCTGCAAACTGCGCTCATGCAAGATGTGATAGACGGATTGACTCGACATCCTTTCGGAAGTCATGGCACCGTGGCGACGAATACGGGTGAACATCGGGCCGTCTTGAATGTCAGCAACATCCAACCAGGCAGTGAGGCGGGTCCAAGCTCCTGCTGGGATAAAGGCGATTCGTTCCTTATTTCCCTTGCCAATGACTTTGAGAATTCGATCCTTCCTCACGAGGCTGGTCACATCGAGGTTGACGATCTCCGCTCTACGTAATCCGCAACCCGCCAAGATGGCCAGCATCGCGCCGTCACGAAGGCCAAGCTTTTTTTCATCTTCATCGCAGGCTTGCAACAAAAGCCGAACTTCCTCAGGCCGAAGTGCACGCCCCTTAGGAAGCCGTGAGCCACTGTCACCCTTGACTTCTTTGATTTGCTGGTAGTCCTCAACATTGAGCTGGTGAAGGAACCAGGCTTCCTTGCACACGCCTTTGATGCCTGCCAGATAGGTGTTTACAGTTGCTGGAGCCTTGCCTTTCCTTTGATCAATGTCACTACCGTTTTCGTCAGGCTTGCTGCTGAGCAACGACACTATGGCTAGAACGTGGTGGCGTCGCAGGCTACCCCATGGACAGGAGTGCAGATCAGAAAAGCCAATGATTCTGGCCACGTTGTTGAGAAAGGATTGCATCGTGACCTTGCTCTGGTCCGATTTGAGGGAAAGCAAGTATCTGACCGCAGCGTTCTGTCCTACATCCGGGCGTCCAGGCAAGGCTAAAAATTCATTTTGAAGAGAATCCTCACGAAGGCCGCCAGGAGGCTCTATAGCGAATTTTTTCATTTTTACATCCGACTGCATTGGGTGCTCCATGATGTGCGCTTGTAGGGCTTTCTGACAAGCCCATTTTTTTTGATCACTTCTACTTTTCAAAAGATCTATTTTAATAAGTAGAGCTGTATTTCAAAAGCTCACTGTTATCGTGAGCTATCGGCCATGCGATTTGGTCATGAGCGCACATTCATTCTGTCGCGCCATCACAGAATGCATCAAGTCTGTGCGCTTGGTACAGAGTAAGACTTAGATTGTGGGAGCGCAATAGATTCATACGTTGCTGGCGCGCTTGAACAGTGTGGCCAGGATCTTCATTCCAGTCTTGGCATCCGTGATGACCACATATCTATGGACAGATGAATCGTGCCCCCAGATTTCAACCTCATTGTCAGGTCCATACTTTCTGCGCTTATGCTCGATAACGCGGGGATCGAGTGGGATCTTGTGAAGATCTTCATGCTGCATCCTGTTGATGAGGGAAGCCCATGGGTTCTTCATATCAGCTGCTGAGTGATACTGAACATATCGATCAACGGCATGTTCGGTGATGACCAATTCACCAATCCTGGGTGTCTGAACAATCTCCTGAATACGATACTCTTTGGGATTTATCGTGATCTTTGTGAGTTTAGCGCCATCATCGTGATTGATTGGTGACTCAGATTTGATATTAATTTTGGCACCAGCGAAACGCCCCCCTTCCTGCATGAATGCTGCAAACTTGAGCAGATGCTTCTTATCGGATCTATTGAGGGAGAGCTTCTTTATGGCACCTTTGGATACATTGAGTTCAAATGCTTTTCCGCTATCAGGAATGCGGTCAAAGACAGCTTGATTGAATACCAGATGACGAATAGCTACTAACTCAGCGGCCAACTCGATGTCCTCAATCGGGTGCGTAAACTCTACAGTTAGTACACCGAAGTTACTTATACCTACTCGCCACAAAACAAAAACAGAGCGTTCATCGCTCTGTTTTTGGGAGTAAGTAGTCAAGCGCATCATGGCGACTACCCTTTTGCTTTAGGCTTTATCGTTCGAACTTTTGTCGATCAGCAGATCATCGAGATTGCCGCCTGCAGCGATATGTTCTTTCACCCAGCTAGGCTGCATGCCGCGACCCGTCCAGGTTTTTCCATCCTTGGCATATTTATCCGCGACCTTCCCGCGAGGCTTTCCTGCCGAAGATCCACGAGACTTTGACTGGAGATCTTCGATGGTGATGCCGTAGTCTTCCATCTTGGCTTTGATGTCAGAAATCACGCCCTGCACTTCCTTCAGGCGCATTTCTTCTGCTTGGCGAGAGAGTTCTTCAGCTTGAGCCAGGAGTTCTTTGTACGTTGCCATAAGTATTACCCTTCAGGTTGTGAATTACAGGGCAGAATACTAACTCAAAAAATGATACTGTCAAAGTTAAATTCAAGTAAAGTTGCTCAGAACCAAAAAAAAGCCTTCAACCCCTGTGAGGGCTGAAGGCTTTCTATTAGATAGTGGCGAAAGATCTAGCTATAAAGCTCTTCAAGTTCGCAACCCTAGGGAACCCTAAGATACCTTGCGAGAGCAAGACATCATTCCAGTCAACCCCTTTAGCTTTCGCTGGTATTGGCATCGATGGCATAAGTATGTGAACGTTCAGCCCGAGTGCTTTCGCACGCTGGTACAACACGTTTGCAGCAATTTCGCCACGAACAGACTTATCCTTGTCAGCCCATATCAGCAAGGTATGAACAGACTCAGGAATCTCAAAAGTTTCCATGAGCTGAGCATTGACGGACGACCAAGTAGGTATCTTTGTCGCTCGATATGCAGAGAGTGCCGTCTCCAGTCCTTCAGCTATACCCAGTACTCCCCCGCAAGAAGGATCACCGAGTCTTACTGCAGATCCGTTGACATCCATATCGTCAGGGATGCTCATCATCTTCTTCACCTTCTCTACCTTATGACGCTGGCCAACTGAATCCTTATAGGACACTGCGAGCTTTTTGCCATCCTTATTCAGGTAGGTTCGATGGAGAGTAACAATTTCCCCCTCTGCATTGCGGATAGCACAAACAATCGCTGGAAAAGATCCCAACAGAGTATTCTTGTTATCCACTTCTTCATAGTAGTCCAGGGCAGGATGAAAGCGCATGTCGGCCGCAGCACCTTTGGCCAGCTCATTGAAGAGCACGCCACGGGACTGCAGGTAGAGACGCATGGGTTCAGCGGTCGCAGATGGGAACGCCACACACTGATTCCAGACCTTCTCTATCTTCTCGCTCGCATAAGCCTTCCCTGCCGCTTTCGCGGCCAGCACGTTTGCTGCACGCTGCTGCGCTTCTTGCAACCAACCAGGCGCGGCCAGAGCCTTGTTGATGGGCACGACCTTCTGATGGGCTGCAATTGGCTCAGCACTGACTTCATCCGCAGTTTCTACGGCTTGTTTCGCAGAGGTTACGGCCACAGGTGAACCGTTGCTAACCTGAACATGCTTCACAACGCTGCTTGAAGCCTGGGTGCTTTTCAGACGAGTTTCCCCGATGCGAATCACTTCCCAAGTATTGCGATGAGTCTTGATCTCCTCTTCCGTAATCACACCGTCCTTGTCTTTTTTCTCGACAACAATAGTGACGGGGACGCGCCCCAGATTACTCAAAGTGATACTGTCACCGTAAGTGGCTCCGCTCTCTGCCAGGGCACGCTCAATGTCCACACCCCAAAGGGTACGTTCAAGATTGTTCCTGTAACGCAGAATTGCGTAGAAGCTCAGCTCATTTTCATCCTTGAACTGATACCGCTCTTTACCGAAGGCAATCAAAATTCCATCATAGAACTTTGCTTTCTTTGGGTCATGAGCGGCCACTAATTCAAGTCGCTTTGTTTGAGTTGGTTTTGCAGTTGGAAGCCCCAATGCTTGACCCACTTCATCAATAGTTTCGGAAAATGACCAGTTGCGTAACCACATCAGAACTTCAAATCCATTCGATAAGAAACGGATACTTGGATCATTGTGGAATGCAGCTCCAGTCACGTCAGCATCAGGCATTAGGCGGAATCCATCAGTGCCCCCTTTTATTGGGCAGGGAACATGACGGCCAACTCGCTGAATTGCGTGGCGCAGCTCAGGAGCTAGGTTTGCGAAAATAGCCAGCCAATTTTCATCAGCAGCCTTTTTGACAACTTCTTTATCGTAGTTAGCCATTGTTAGTCCTTAGAAAATTAACTGGAATTGAGGCTTCATTAAAGCCCTGTACAGGGATTTAATGAAACCCCCACACCAGTGGAACCAAGGAGTAGTCCCGCAAGGGACTTATCCCTGGCAGGGTTTTGATTTAGTTCAGGTAGCCAAGCTTACGCATGACAACTTGAACTCCTTCACGGATGCGGTCAGGGGACAGCATTTCTTCACGGCAGAGTACGAGGAACGAAAACGGATGTATTTCGTCTGACATTAGCCATTCGTAGTTCTCTTGCCTGGTTTCAGGGCTTGTCCGCCCATCACCTAGCAATCGAATATTTTCATCAAAAAACGCTGTGCGCAATTTATCGATGTCATCATCAGACCATACGAATTTCTCCGTATTGTCTAAGTTCTCTTCATCGACTTCATCGTGCTCTGAGGTTTCTTGAACATAAGCCCCTGTCTCTGGTGCGCAGATATCGAAATCAAGCGACAAGCTATTTATGAGGCTTTCAACATTCTTATTGCAGGTCTTCAAGGACAAATATGATTTGCCATGTTCACTGTATGAATATTGCTGAGAAGTCATCGTTTGATCCAGAAAATCAAACGACATTTGCCCCAGTTCCGGTTTGTGGATTGAGGGAATCATTGCCATGGCCACACTCCAAAAATGAAGGCCATGCCCCCGTTAGGAGGCATAGCCCCCTTAGGGTAGAAAAATTCACAAGGCTAGCTTGTAAACACCAGTTTCCAGACGTTCGAAGTATTTTGCGTCTTGCAATACCTGTCGGACTTTCGCCCTCCAATGTACGTTCTCTCTGAACTGTGCAAATGGCTCAATAGCTTCGTAAATCTGGTTTAAATCCATAGAGGGTTTCCCTTGCAGGACTCTACGAACAGCTGCTTTCCATGTAGTGGCAATCATATTGACTGCTTTTCGATGGAAATTTGATAGCAGGATCAACGAGTGACTTGCATCACGACGAAAAACTAAAAGCTTTTCGTGCGCAATACGAACAATGTTGCCTGAATATTGTCGTGAATCACTAATGCAGTTGTGCTGCACTTTGATGATTTCATCGACCAGTTTGCCTGGAGCGATACGCTCCACAAGACTTGAGAGATTGTAGTAATCCCCGTTTCTGCGGAGATTGCCCATCAATATCCCATAGTGTCCTTTTACTTCGCAGGCATCATGAATGTTCATGACAGCAAGCTCTAACGACTCAACAAATTCATTTAGCTTCATGCGGCTCATGTCCCATTTGTGTGGTTCATTGCCCCATTGACTTCCTGAATACTGAATCATGTCCCAGTAAGCTGGGTGCCACCAGATCAGATTCGCTTTCTCTCCCAAGAAGGAAGAGAAGTCATCAGTCAGCAAATTAAAGCCCTGATGAAGGTCTGTGCCCTTGAAGCGCACTCCAAGTGAAGCGGCTACATCGGCGCTCGTTCCGCCTCCAATGCTTGGATCTGCAACGAGGCCATTCTGATCTTTTAGATAGGACTCGATGAAGTCCTTTATGACGTACCCTGAGCAGTTGCCACGGTACTTGTTGTCACCATAGTTTCCCCGGTTTGGGTAGGAACAAATCGAGTTTGAAAACATGCGTGCCTTAATCAATTGAGGGCACGCCACCCATGGGAGTGCATGCACCCCAAGGGTTGATAAAATGCTGTTTGTTTAAGGAAGCCAGCTACTTCACTTTTCGTTCCAAGAAGGAACAAAACCACATTACTAATACCAATGCGGGCATTGGTAATGGGTCTTAGGTCTAGTGGGCCAATTCCGGTTCTTGAACTGGAGTGACGTTCGATTTGACGATCAAGGTTTCGCGTTTCGCCGTTTTGGGATGCTTACGATGCCTAAAATGATGGCCGTTGCTGTCACTTCCCATGTAGTGCCAGCAATCACCAGTTTCTTGGTTCTCGCAAACATGATCGCCAGAATTCAATTCTGCCTCGGATAACCCTCCCCACATCGCTTGCCATTGCTCCGTGTTGCGTTCAATGAAGAACGGGACTTCCTTCATCAGTTCTCTCCTGTCTTTGCTGTATCGCGTAAGTGCATTGTCTGCATAGACAGGAAAAGGCATCACCATGAAGCTGCCCTATTTGGGCAGACCTAAAAAATAGATCAAGCTATTACTGAGTAGCCTTCAGGCAGGCTACTGGACTGGAAACGGGTTGCGTTCATCCCTTGGGGCATTGAAGTCGTAGGTTGGTCGTCTATCGATTTCGAATAGGCTGCGGTCCTTGCCATCTATCCATCTTGGTGGCTTGCCGCGACCGCTCCAAGACTGGCCAGTGTCTGGGTCGTAGTACCTGGCCACGGGTTCCTTCTTAGCTGGCTGCGGGAGTGGGAACACTTGATGCACTGTGAAGCCGAAAGACTGGACCAGCTCTCTTACCTGGATAAGAGCGTCAGTCTCTTCCGAGGCGCGAGCTTGTGCAATTTGCTTGTCTAGCTGGGCAAGCTCAGCTTTCAGTTGACTGTAGGATTTCATGAGAGTGTATGTATGCCCGAGATGGTGATCGACGTGCACTGTGAGCGCAGGCTCTTCATGCATGGGCAAGTCGGTTCAGAAATAAGAAAGGCCACTCCCAAGAGAGTGGCCAGTCTTTTTTGCTGCGTAACGTCAACTACGCTTTATTTTTTACCTTCACGCTTCTCTTCATCGATCTGACGCTGAGCGCCGATCGATCCAACAATCAGGAACACTCCAATGCAGAGCATGCTGATGGCGAGGGGACTGAAGAGGTGATTCATGGTGTGACCTTTCGTAGATGGGTTGTCAGCTACGGCTTATGAAGCCATTTTCTCACGAGTTTTGAGAACTGTCACTGCACCCTCAAGCATCACTGCAAAGGCGATGATGTCACCGATGGCAGTCGCAGTGTCTCCAGCTGCGAAAGAGTCAACAACGGCTTGGGCTACTTCGATGGCGTAGTAAGGAACCACGACACCGGTTACAAGGAAAGTCAGACGAAGCGAAGACGCAATGGCCTTCACCGTCATCGTTACCAGTTGGAAAGTTCCTGCAAGCAGGATGAAGATGTATGGCAGCAGAAGCAGTGCCACATTGATTTTTAGCATAGGCGAATCTCCGTAGAAATTGCCAAGGCGCACCCGCTAGGGTGGCTAAACCCTGGCGGATTGTTGAAAGACACTCATTGATCGAGCATCAAGTTGTCGTCGCAACTCGCAAGACTGAAGCGTCATGGACGCTATAGTTTTTGAGTTGAGATCGGACCTGGTACAAGTCAGCTCGACCGTGAAGCAAGTTCACGAGGCTGACATATGTTGCCGGGATGCGATGGGAGATCGCATTCAGCGTTAAGTGGTGTCTCGGTCATGCCGAGCACTAGAGATGCTGTTTATTTATGGAGGCCAGTTACCTCACACATTGCCCACGAGGGACAAAAAAAGCGCAGATGCAAAGCTTGGCTTGCTGCCTTGCATCTGTGCTCTTCTTCGGGAGTCTAGTGGTGATCGCTGTTCAACGACGTGGCTCAAGTTGCCCTCTTTGGGCGCTGTGACGAAATTTCACCAGAGCGCTTGTGAGCGCCTGGTGTAATTTCTTTAGTTCACTGACAGAGCTTCGGCTGCAGCAGCCTTCTGTCGCCATGGGTAGAGACATAGCGTGTAGTTCTCGCCATCGTCGCTTTTCAGCTCGACGGTATTCCCTGCTATGCGTGCTTTCGAGATGGTTTCCTCTTCAAAGAAGAGCCAGCCGTGGGGTTCGTCAGAGACATCGATTCGCAAGTGCCGCGAGAGGCTGCGATTGTTCTTGATGCCCGTACCGATCCCCTTGGTGATTGCCATCTGTCCGTTCAAGCGCACGATACGTGCATTCTTGATCATTCGGTAGAGTCGTTCGATTTGCATGGTGTCCTCGTATACGGGGCCAACATCCCCAAGGGGCTGTTAGCCCCTGATGGGTTGATTTATGCCGCCAATAGATCCAGCTGCTCGGCCTGCCCCATTGCTGGTGCGGGCAAAGCTGCGACGGTCTGTACCTCAGCGGGTGCTTGGAGGATCGGGCCACACTCCATCCCTGCCTGCGCAAGAACTTCATCTATGGCTTTTTCCATCCGCTCGGCAACGTTTTCCGAATCGCGTCCTGAAGTCAGTGCGTAGACCGGATTGCGTTCGTAGTAGCTATGGCTTTTGCCTCTGCTAAAAGCTTTGAGATAGTCATCAGAATATTTCTCAGCTTGTTCATATTGCTTCTTGAAATGCTCATTTGCATCACCCATGTCCTGGGGAAGCCATTGGCGTATGCGGCCAACGAAGCGATTCAAGCGATCAACAACTTCGTCACTCTTGGGGAAGAAGTGCAGCGTGCCGGTTCCCTTGTAGTAACGATATTCAAAGAACTCTGACGTAAACCGTTCAGAGGTATTGACATTATTTTGTTTAAATGATTGGCGAAGTCCGTAGTAATTACCGGAAATACCGTTCAGATATCCGAATACTTTGTCAATGTCTCCCAGGAACTGTTCGCATTCATAATGCAGAGTTCCACTACTCCACGTATTGAAACGCGGAATAATGAAGCGCTTCTTACGAATACGCATTCCTACCTTGTGCTTCTGGTTAGACTTCCACGACTTGTAAAACACAACGTTGTCAGAGCTGCGTTCAATAATCGTATCAAACAATCCCAGAACCATATCGGTGTAGATAGATCCCATCGACTGAATCATTCCAGCGAGGAACCCGTGAACATTCGATATCGAAAACTCAAGTGCGTATATTGTCTCAGCATCCGCTTCGAGCTTACGTCTTGCGTGGTTCGACAATTTTTCAGTTAAAAGTGTTGATCTGATAATCTGTGCCCAAGCTTTCCGCTTGAGATCTTCATACCTCTTCGAAAATAGCTCCATAGCTTTTTTTCGAATATCAATCGGATCTGGTCTGAAGTCAGACCCTACCCCCTTTGACTGCATTTCGTCTAGCGTCACTCCCAATTTATCTGATGCGTGCTCGAAGATGGCTTCAAACTCAGATGATTGTCGCGCTGCTTCGATAGCCGCGCTAAAGTGATAGTAGGTGTTCTCGATGAAGTTAGCTGGAAGAGCGAGAGTTTTGCAGATATGAGGGTCAAATTCATGACGACTCAAGTTATCTCCCACTTTTAGCCTCTTCAGAATATTGTCCACATCAGCAAATGCTTCCGGGACTTTATTCAAATAGACAATAGCTACCTCAACATCGGTTTTACGTTCCACATCATCAACGAATTGATCTTGATGGAATGACACACTGCCATGCTTCTCGATCAGCTCCACCAAGCGTTTACGCTCGCGCGTGTATGGATTCTTGATGGTCTGAGCATTGATGCACGCACTGATCTCAGCGTCGTAAACCAGATCCCAAGCATGAAGAACATGTTCCGCACCCTGGTTAAAGGGTGGGTTCATGATCACTTGTGTGACGGAGGCCAGAGACTGAACTTCTAAGAAGTCATGTCCTAGAACCGTTACACCCAGCTCGCGCAAGCTCGCATGGTGCTTGATATCGATTTCGACAGCCGATTTCTTTCGGGACGAAGATTTGTATTTGTCGCGCTGGTCATAGGACCAACGACGACGATCAAAGCGCTCTTCCAGGCTTGGATCGAACCAAGGAACTTCAGTGCCTTCCGGCAGTTCCTCGAACCCGTTCTCAGCGTGTCGAAACAACGCACCCTTACCTGCACTGGGATCACACACATGGACGATGGGCCGTTGGAATTGATGCCACAGCAAAGCCGTTGTGTATGCGCCTGTTGGGTAGTACTGAAAATCCATGATCTGCCTCTTGATTGAGAGACAGTCGCCCCAGATGGGGCGAGCTGCCCCAATGGGTGATTAGCTGACGATGAGGTCCATCTGCAGCTGTTGAAATGCAGCCACCTGAGATCCAGGCGTTGCAATGGGCTTAACTTGAATGCTTCGGGTTTGAGCCGTCTGCACATGCTTCCTGCGCACCTTGGCCAAGCCCTTGGTAATGGGCTGACTGATGGGGTGCAGGAGCTTCTTGCCCTCTTCCTTGAGCCAACGTGCATCCCCGCCCACAGAATGAGGGAGGCGCATATCAAGCTTCTTTTTGACGTACACGGTGGCATTCCCGTGGACTGACCATCCATCTTTATCGTTCCAGTAGCCCGCTCCGGTAAGAGCGTTTTCGTTGGCCGAGTAAATGACGAAAGTGCTCATGGCTGCTCCAAAACGTGCTGGAGCAGCGCCCTACCGGGTGTGCCCCGGCTGGGTTGATGGAAGACAAAACCCCACACCCTTTAGGGCGTGAGGTCAGTCACATGGCTGCGATTCAGTAAACAGTTCCCGCGATGAGTTCTGCGCCTGGGTAGGCGTCGAGAGCTTCAGCACGAGCTGCTTTCAGATCCGTGGCCATGGTGTAGTGGAAAGTGAGATCGCGCTCACCCTTTTGAAGCAGAGAAACGCAATACGACTCCTTGACTTCAAAAGCACTAGCCAGCTCGCAACCCCAATCTGCTTCAGCAATAGCCTGAGCGTTGTTGTCTTGAGCGATAGTGATGACGTTTTGCATGTGGGAACTCCGAAATTTTGCGGAGCGCCCCCCTACCGGGGGTGCGACCCCGCTAGGGTTGAAATTGCTGGGTTTCCCCAGCGGCTGAAATGCACTCTTTCGAGCACATAAGGTTGGCCACCTTCAGTCCACGGCAGTCAATGACTTTTCCATGAGCTTGAAGAGTGTTTTCTGCAAGTCTTCGACCGCATCAATGCAAATGCTCCGTGAGAACAAAGTTGCCGGTGCGTTCGTTTGGATGCCGATACCAATGACATCGATTCCGCTACGTTCGCAGAGGTCGATCACTTCCTTTGTGGCTTTAGAGCTGTTCGGCTCACCATCCGTAAGGACGATCAACATCTTGCGGTCTTCGCGTGTTTTGCTCAGTTCGTAGGCTGCATACCAAATGGCTTCAGCCATCGGTGTGCCACCTGAGGGTTCCACTGGAAACCTGCCTGTATTGGCCTGAACTGATTGCCCATGCTTCACAGCACAGACAACAGGAGACTCCGAAGAGTTTGAGAAAAAGGTCACTGCAGGATTCACATGGGCTATCGCATCGAGCGCGAGCGCCAATGCAATGCATGCTTCATCTGTAACATCGGCCAGCGAACGCGAGCTGTCGGACCTAGTAGGACGGGTCATGGACCCGCTTTTATCGCCAAGTATGTGGACCGCTGTATTCGGCTTTCGCTTTTCCTGCGGCTTTGCAAAAACTCGTGTATCACCCGAGACTACGCGATGCAGTCGGTTGATATCCAGGCGTTTGCCACTGCGGGTCGATTGCTTCGCACAACGCAGACTGGCTTGCACCAGGCCGAACAGTTGATTGCGAATTTTCGATGTTGCAGGCCGGACCCGGTTCATCAGCTCAAGGCCTTTGGCCTTGTCATCTGATGCATCAGTTCCCTTGCGAATGGTCTGGTAGGAGGGGTTGCCCTCTTTCCGCGCCACCTGTGACAGCTCCTGCTTCAGAGAATTGCGTGCGCGATCCCCATCCACATCCCCAGCGCCAGCTGAGAGAGCTTGCGTAAGTGCATCCAACTTTTCCTTTGCAGTGCGCGAGGCAATACCAGAATCGTTTTCAGCTCCCTGTTCGGCACCAGCCATGGATCGTTGACCTTGACCTTCACCTGAATCATCGCCCTCATTGGATTGGCCTGGGCCTTTCCCCTGTTGGGAGTCTTCGTGTGTTGAGTCTTGCTGGCCATCAGCTTCATCGGAGTCATCGCCTTCGCCGGAGGACTGTTCGTTCGGAACATTCTGAGGCTGTTGGCTTTGATCCTGATTCTGCTGATCCTGCTGTTGCTGCTCTTCTTCCTTTTCCTTCTCTTCCTCGATCATAGAAATGACCTGATCTGCCAGGTAGCAGATGTCGGAAGTCGATTCAGCATCCACCACCTTGCGGAGAATGGTACTTAATCGAGTGATAACGCCCTGCGGGAAAGTGCGCTCCAGAACAGGCTGCGCAGTCGCCAGATAAGACGCCATCACAGGTTGACCTACGGCCCTCGCTTGCAGCCAGTAGAGGCAGTAACCCACCAGGATCTGAGCTGGATGCTCATCGTCTCTAAGATGGGAGTAGTGACCGACCTTTGCCATGTAGTTCGCAACCTCGTTGAGCGTCGTGGCAGTACCTGGGTACAAGTCCATCATCGCCCGCTCGATGCGGCAATCTTCGAAAGCGTTGGTCAGTTCGGCATGCAGACCTGCGCGGCGCGGTGCACTGAAATCAGTGAATCGCACATGAGCGGCTTCATGCGCTGTGTAGCCCCACACAACATCCATGTTCGGATAATCGTGAGGAACGTTCGGGATAACAATCGTTTTCCCATCCGTATAGGCCACGTCTTGGCCTATACGGACTTTCACACCAAACTTGTCTCCATATGCAGTTGCCACGATGGGCAATGCGGTATAGATCGTATTTCGGTTCTGTTTGGCCATGGGTCTTCCCTCAAGAGGTATGGGGAACCCAGCCCCAAGGGGCTAGGATTCCCCTTGGGTTAAAAATGATGCGCTTAGGACTGCTTAGAAAAAGCCGTCTTCGTCGTCATCACCAATGGTGGCAAGCTGGAAAGAGGCATCGTTGTTGCTGTTTCCAGCTTCAACTTCTGCTTGCTCCTCCTCAACTCCCACTACAACTGCCTGCTGGCCCTCAGTCTGTGCTTGCGCAACAGAATCAGTAGGGACAAAAGTGGCTTCAACGTCGATAACCACTGAGCCTTGTGCAGGCTCGATGGCTTCTGACGAAGTTCCTGCAGGAGCTTCAAGCACTTCCACATCGACACGATGAACCACCTCTGCAGCCTGGGGCTGAATCGATGTCTCTGTGCGCGCGTTCGTGCCAAAGAAGCGGTCGAGGTCGGCAATAAACGCATCAGCTGGATTGCTGGACGCTTGTGCCGGTGCTAGTGCGCTGTCTACGGAGGTAAACAGATCACCCTCTGCAGATTGCGGTTGCATCTCCGCAGTTGAAGAGTCAGAGGCGTAGCTTCGATTCTGGGAGGCTGAGGCCTCCAGAGTCGCCGCTTCTGCCTTGACTGAAATCGCTCCGTTGAGATATTGCTCAATTCGCGCCTTGCTGCTCAGGATGAGCATTGTGGCGGTCAGCTGATGGAAAAACGGACCTGTGACATCGCGGCCAACAGCATACGTTTTGTACCCATTCAACGTTTCATTGAGAAGATCGACAAGCGGTTTGATTTTTGAGTTGAGGAACGACAGCCCATCGAGCTTGTCTCGCAGGTTCTGCAAAGTCTGCTTGGTGCCAATGCCGCATTTGTCGCGGCCCAGCAAGCGGTCTTCATAGAACTTATCTGCTTCCTCTATCAGTTCGTTGATGAGGTCATCGCCCAGGCCATGAACTTTTTCTTCAAGGCGAGTGCTCAGCTCTGCATCATCAGTAGGCGCGATCTTGAAGATCTGGAAATCGAACCCGAGGCGCTTTTCCACAACGGATTGTGGAAGCGCGCCTGAGCGGATTGCCGTCTCATATTGAGGATTTTCCTTGCACCAACTATCTATCGCAGCGTTGTAGTTTGCGATGAAAGTGGTGCGCAGTGCATCGAACTCAGTTTGCACTTCGCCCATTTTTTTGCACACCTCATCCATCTTGGTCAATGGAATTGCTACGCCGTCCATGAACTTCATGCCGATGCGCAGCAATGTGCGTCGAGTCTCTGCTTTGACCCGATGAAAGCCTTTCAGCTGTGCGGGATCGCAGATCTTCTTAGTACCCAGTTGGGCAATTTTTTCAGGTGGGATCTCTCCCCCAGCTCCAAGCTTCAGATCGTCAGCGGTCAGGCGAACCTGCCCGCTCCAAATGTCAAAGTCTGCATGTACAACACACAGCTGAGTCAGATGGTTGATCTTGGTGGAATTGGTTTGTGTCATGGTGCTCTCCGAAAAGAGGTGCACCACTCCCCCAAGGGTGTGACACACCCCAAGGGTTGATAAAAATGCTGTTTGTTTTAGGAAGCCAGCTACCTCACACTTTCGCTCCCAGAGGGAACAAAATCTGCTTTTCAGAAGGGGACTCGCTTGCGCGAATCCCCTGCCAAAAAGACTTCCCTAAATGTAAAAGGATTCAACGTCCAATGATAGGTCCTTGACGGGATCTGTGACCCCTTTGTCAACGATCAGGCGTGGTGCCATATCGTTTGTCAAAGTAACCCGGCATCGCTCGGTTGACTTTCGTCGGTAAGAGTCAATCTCCTGTTGAGTCACGCCTGCAGACTTGTCGGCTAGCAGCTTCTCGTAGTCAATTTTCCCTACCTGCACATAGCGCGTCACCATGACACCGCAATAGTCTGCGTGCATGTAATCGCCCATCATGCCCTGCATCGCAGCGCGTGAGGCCGACTGGCGCTCCTTCATCACCTCTAGGCGTTCTTCCAATTCCGAGATCTGTCCCTGCAGCAAGCGGAACTCCTCGGCTTGATACAACCAGCTGGCCATCTCTTCACCCTGGGGGATGTAGAGGTCGCGCGCTGGGTCCTTTTGCGGCTCTCGTCTCTTAACCACCTTATCCCAGAAGATTGGGGCAACGCCCTCTATCTGAGAGATCAATGCCTGGTCCCGAGGGATGCAGAACACTTCAACTTGGCCATCAAAATAGAAAACCAGCCACCCTCTCTTGGCCCCTGTAACAAGGATCTGATGCTGCACCTGAGGATAGTAAAACTTGAAAGCCTTACTGTTCTGACGCAACGTTGTGACCTCGATCCAGGTAGCCTCTGATGGGCACTTCATTTCCACAGGTTCACTGTCCTTGTTGAGTCCGTCCAAAGACGCCCTCAGCAAGGGGTTGTGCGAAGCCTGGGCACACATGGGCAGCAAGAGATCATCGAAATAGATCTCTGCAGCAGCTCGGGCAGCAGGCTCCATTGCAAGGCCATGCCTCACGAACGGATTACTGCTCAAATCTCGCTCGACCGCATACCCTGTTTTCTCTGCCCACAAGCGCCATTCGGTCTTGTAGGGAGACTGATCGACCAGCACTGCCGCATCGGTTGCTGTAACGCCGCCTTTACGCCAAGCAAGCCACTCTTCAGAGCCTTGAATCAAGTCAATGAATTTCACATGAACTCCATTCTGTTGAAGAAATAGAGAAACCCCGGAGGATTTCTCCCCACGGGGTTGATAAAACCAGCACCTTAGAAGAAGCTGGATTCAGCTTGAGAATCAAGCCCGCCTGGAGGCAGGACAAGATCATCAAGTGGTGGCATCACACGTTCTGAGCGTTCTACCTGACCACTGGCTCTGCGTTGCTGCATCGCTTCATAGTCCTGCTCTGGCGCATGCATGTGCTCCATCTGCTTGTCATGCAGGAAGGTCTTAGCTCGTTCAAGGTTTTCACCTGAAAAGCGTTGCTCAACATATTGATGAGCGACATTCCATGTCTGATTTGGCAGTGTGCGATTCAGCAGTTGCTGTAGCACCGGCTCCAGTTGTTCATGCGTCAACTGCGGGGGAGCATTCCCTTGTGCGCTGGCCACATTCTCAGCAGAGCTAGCAGTACGTTGATCATCCTGTGTTTTCACCACCTTGACGGAGGCTCCAACCACATTCGAATCAGCATCGATGATGCGTTCTGCCTCATCCTGGTCAAAGATTCCAGTAAAGCCGAGTGCCAGACGCCCGCACTGAATGAAAGCCTTATGGCGCAACATCCTTCTAGCGTGCGTTTGCCAAGGGCCATTGATTTGATAGGCACCGTGCGCCCCATTCCTTTGAGTTGGAGGGCGATAGCACTCATCCATGAATTCACGGACACGGGAGGGAACGGTCCTATCCTTACGGTGTATGACCACTTCGATCCACTCGTGAACTGGAAAATTCACACCCGTTACTTCAACCTTGGAATCGGAATAAACCACTTCAAAGCCGTCGTACTGAGGGTGAGCGTTGACAATGTTGCTCCAGCCATCGACGCCAACAACAGGAACGATCCCGTTGTTTTTGTCTGGGTAGGCGTAAATCTCCTTCAAGAAGGGATTCAAACCGTACTGCTCCGCCACGATCATCAGAGCCATCATTTGCTCATTGGTAGGCTGCGCATGCCCTTCTCTTTGTCTGAAGGCAACAGCCTTCAAGGTATCGAAGAGCTTGTGAGGATCAACACCAAAGCGCGCGCCGAAGCGGCCCATCAGTGTTGATTCATTTTGCGAGCTTTGCTCTTGGGACATAGTGACCTCGATTCAATTTGGGCGCTATGTCCCCCACCGGGGATACAAGCGCCCCGTTGGGTTACAGAAATGGACCTAGTGTTTAACCACCGGCCATGTAGTGAAGACGAGCGAACGGAATGTCGTCGTCAGTTCTTCCTCCCCCACCGCCTTGTCCGCGAATGGGTTGGGAATTAGCAGCTCTGGTGGACCCACCAGCTTGCGATCCTTGTCCACGGCCTTGAGCTGGTGCTGGAGCACGAGCTGAGGGACGAGACGAAGATTGCGACTGTTGGGCATAACCATTGCTTGCATGAGAAGGCGCACGAGCTGGAGCCGCTGCACGTTGGTGTGCATGGCTCTGCTGAGCTGGAGCCCCCCCGGAACTTTGATTCGGGCTGCCCAGCATTTGCATGCTGTCGCAGTGAATCTCAGTGATAAAGCGCTCAACCCCGTTTTCTTGATCGACCCACTTGCGCGTGCGCAGTGTGCCTTCCAAATAAACCTGTGAGCCTTTGTGCAGGTAGTCGCGCGCTATTTCAGCGAGTCGGCCACGCAGCACAATCGAGTGCCATTCTGTGCGCTCCCTAGCCTCTTGCGAGGCCTGGTCGGTCCAGTGTTCTGTCGTGGCAACGGAGAAGTTCGCAAAAAGCTGGCCGCTGCCATTGTTGCCGTTGCGGCAAACTGGATCTTTGCCCAGGTTGCCGACGATGATTACCTTGTTGACTGATGCCATGATGGCCTCCGAATTGGTGAAGCAGAGGCCATCCCCGCCAGGGGGTTGAAGCCCCCATTGGGTTTGGTTAGAAAAAAGCGTCCTCAGTATCGTCACAGGACAGATCCATGAAGTTGAAGATTGGCACTGCAAGCCCAAGAGCCACAGCATCCAATCTCACAACATCCCATGGTATGTCCCACTCCAACATGAGTGGCTTCAAGTCATCCAATACGTGGAACGCATAGGATGTGCCGGAATCGTCACTCAGGGAGATCAGATCCGTTGCAAGGCCTGTTTTGTTGATCTCGCTCTGAAGGAAGAACAAGGCCAACAAGAGCGCGTGATCCCCATTCGGAAGCAACTCACCAGCTCCGTCTCGGTAGACGAAATTGAACGAGTTGCCCGTTAGGGTGTTGCCCGAAAGGGAAAGAGTCAAATCGCCAGCGCGTAAGAGCACGCCAACATTCTGCTCATCTCCAATCGGTGACTCGCAGCCCATTTTCAGAGCTGCATTCTTGAGAGCGCTTCTCACAACCTCGATGAACTTGGCTTCAGAGGCTGTGGTAAACACCTTCATGCTCCAACTGATCTTTGGACCAGGGAAGATTTGAGACATGGCGATCTCAAGGCTGGGTGGCCGGGGTATCGTCTTTCCACTGCTCCCCAAAAATGTCCTTGGCCAAGCGAGTTATCGCAGTGGCATCCTCGGGTGTCGCGCGATTGAGCAGTGCCAAATCGAGCGCATATCCCAGAGGGTTAGGAGCACCCTTGAACTTCGTTGAAAGCTTCGCCCAGCGAACCAGCGTGCGCGTTGAGAACGTAATGGCCAGCTGGCCACCTTGTCCGTCCGATCCCATGAAGAGCTTGCGCACATCATCAGCCAGACGAACCATACCCTCAACAATTTGCTTTGGAAGTTTCGGTGATGCTTTGGTAACTATCGCTTCCTCAACTGCCTTCTCTGGATAAGAGACAACAGTAAATCGATAGCGATCCATGGCCGCGAGGTTCTGCATCTGAACACCTTGATATTGCCCAGACACATCACCAGCGCCACGCGAGTTGCCCGTAACAATCACGCGAAACATGCGGTGAGCCTTGATGATTTCACCGCCATTCATGCCAATGACCAGAGGACGCCCTTCAAGGACATCGTTCAGGCCAGCAAGCTCAGCAGGGTCAATCAGATCCACCTCGTTGATTAGAAGGGCATGCCCTTCTCTCATTGCTATTGCCAGTGGGCCATACATGAATTTCATGGATGGGGTTTCACCAGGCTTTTCAGAGACCAAGGCATGGTGCCCAACCAGGTCACACAATTCCATCTTGCCGTTGCCGGTGACTTGTTGTGTAGGCCAGTTGAGCGTGCCAAGAATTTGCAGGATGCCTGATGTTTTCCCCGATCCAGTAGGACCAGTAACAAACAGGGCATCCCCGTCAGGAGAGTTGAGAAAGGCCAAAACCTCACGCAGGAACTCACGACGATGCACAAAGCCCGCCATGACGGAGGGAATGTAAGCATTGGACATATCCACAAAACCGATGGTTTTCGCGGAATTGCCAATCTCTGGCATGCCAAAGATTGTGCTGGTTTGAAAGCTCGCTGTTTGAGCGATGGGTGTAGACATGGTGGACTCCAATTTCGATTGGGCACACTTCACCCTCACGGGCTGGTGTGCCCGTGGGCTATTAACGTCTTTCAGGGAAACGCCATCCGAGGACAGCGCAATCGGTTCAGTACACAAGGATGCCCTTGCGCTGCCAAGCTGGAGTGTCATAGACACTCCAATCAAAAGCAGGCTCTACTGGAATTGGCTCGGGGAAAGCCATTTCAACGGCACCGCGCGTAACGTGCGATGACAGTTGAATGCAGGATTGAACAGAGGTTTTCACGGATGAAAAGGTCGCGTTCAGGAAAGCCGTCTTATCAAAGGATTGAACCTTCGACAATTGGCTAAGTAGTTCAGCCGTAAGGCCGCGCATACCTTCAACGAAAAGCTTGAGAGCGAAGCCGAGGGCTACGATGATCAAGAGCAGAACGAAGAGGAAGGTGATAGCAGTCATGGTATTGCTCCGGTTTGAGGGGCAATACCCCCATCTGGGAGACATGCCCCAGGTGGGTTGAAAGTGCCGAGAGGCACGTTAAGGAAGCTGTTTGTTTATGGAGGCCAGCTACCTCACTCAAGTTGAAGCCGAGGCTGCAACAAAGAGAGGTTTCAGCTTATCGCAAAAGCCCCGGCTCAATGTTGCTCAGATGGCCCAATATGGGCACGTATCTAGTAAAGCTTTTTGAAGGTCCAGCCATATCGTCAGTGCGTCTATCACAAGGAGCACGACACATGGCGACAGAAGCGAATAGCGGTGCAGTCTCTGCAACCGATAACCCTGCAAAAGAGCAACCGAAGGCGGCCAAGCCCAAGGCAGACACGCCTGCACGCGAGCAACAGCGTGATCCTGTTTCCCGCCCCGTTTTCAAGCAGACCGTCAGCTTGAGGAGCGTCCAGGCTCAGCGAGTCATGGACCGCAGCTTTGCTCGTACAACACAAGCCTTCTTCTCCACCGAAGTTATCTTGCGTATCCTTGATCGGGGCGACTTCGTGGATGAAGTTAATGACATGATCAATGTGCAATTGCAGCAGTTCCGCGCGGCAATCGCAGACGCCTTGAACGTCAACAAAGCCAAGGTCAAAGAGGCCGGAATCACTCAGCAACCTGTGTACACCCACGCGCGCGAATTCAATGTGGAGCTGAGCACTCCCCAAAGTGCCCTCTTCCTGGGACTCGTGATGCAGTTGGATGAACTCGTGTCTTACTTCGACAGCCTGTGGTGGGCCACAGTGATCAAGGGCATGGAGCGCTCCAATGAAACCTACAAGTGGCAGCAAATGATGTTCAAGCTCGCTGGGCGTATCCAGGGCATCGAACAACGCGCGCGCAGGTCGGCCAGCAAGCAGGGCAAAGACGCACTGGTAGACGCAGAAGCACCGGCCAGCACCAGCCAAGATGAAAGCCAACACGCCAACGATGATGTTGCTTTGGCCATGGCTGAAGGACAGGCCGAAACCTCTTCGGAGGCCGTCCCGGCCTAACGGTAAACTTGGTTCTCGAATCTGTGATTTAGCCCGCTTCGGCGGGCTTTTTTGCGCTCAGAAGCTTGCATTTTCTTAAGCTACCTTACCATTATGGGTAGTTGTTAACAGAGGGGGATTTGACATGAAATTCAATATTCAAACAGCGGCAGCGCTTGCTTTTACTGCGGCCTTATCTGGCTGTGTGACCATGGAGCAGAAACCTGCCGCTTTTGATGATGGTCATTCGCTGGCATACAACATTGCGCGAGCAGGCGGGCTTGAAACAGGCATAAAAGATGCATCCGCCCCCAAGAATTCCAATACCGGGATGCCCGAGTCCAGCATGTTCAACACCGCTTCCGCAGCCGTGGCATATGCGAATCCAACGGCAGGCTTGTCTAATGCCCAAGGCTTGGGGCTGAATTTAATTGCCAGCGCAATCGCGCCGAACTCGCATGGCGCGCGCAGCAGCATCGTCGCCTGGATGCCTGCTTCTCAAGCAGCTAGCGCAGAAGAGGCTCAATCGAAGATGATTGACATTGTTACTCAGTCTCTGAATGAAAGCCTGAATAAGCAGAATTTGAAATTTAGCAAGACAAGAAAGAGCGAAAAAGGGACTTCGTTCTTCATTGAAGACAGCAACCTCAATTGCGAATCCATCGACCAAGGCTCCGCAAAAGCTTGTGTGATCTATCTGAATATCTTCAAGCCCAGCAAAACTTCAACACCTGAATTCGTCAAGAATGGAGAGAAGGAGTCTTGGGCATTCACATCAAGTCACGGTTTCTATTACAACGCAATGAAAATGGAAATTTCGAGGACGAGCAGCATTAACACATTGGATATAGTTCAGAATACAAGCGTAACTCTTCCAAGTTGGGTATTTATCTACTCCAGTCCAAACGACACATACATTGATAGGTCAAAGAAAAAGAACAGCATGTATCCTCTGATACTGTCAAAAGGCAACGCCTACTACTTTGTTAAGTAGCTCCAATAAAGAAGGCCTTGAGGAATAATCTCAAGGCCTTTTTGCTTTTAATGACCGGAGTTTATTTTACGCTCTGCTTCTTTTCGCTTCTCATCTACGTTAACCCCTTCTAACCGATTCTTGGCTCTTTCAACAGAGTTAACCCTATTTCCGTCATTAAGAATATTCCCAGAGCCTGTCAACTTATCCATCGTCAAGGTTTCAGGTGTCGGATAGTGCCCAGTCTCCCCCAGAATACCGAGCCATTCATCCAGGTTGATCTGATCCCAATCAACCTTTCCAATGTCCTCGATCTTCAATCCATCGCAACTAGGTGCCTTTGCTGTACCGAACCCCAGATTCATTTGTCCACGTATTTGCTCATTCATTATTCGTGACAATGGTGAGTTGTAGCAGCAGTATGACTCTCTTTTCTCGATACAAGCACCTAGCACTTTTGTCTTGCAGTAAGACCCTACATAATGACAACTCTTTAGCGATCTTTTCGCATTAAGTTCAAACTCTTCTTTTTCGCAAGCCCAGATTAGCTGAATCATCATCATTGATACAACATAGACCGTATAAACAGTCATAACAGTGCTGGCGATATTCCCAACCTGCGCCATCATATTTGCTGCATCAGTTGCAGCCTGCTGACTCAACTCACTTGCAGTGCCTGCAGCAACACCGGCTTCGGCTCCTGCCGATGTCATGCCATTCTGAATTGAGTTCTTTATAACATCCTGTATCGTACTTTTGACTGAATCAATAATTTGGTTATAAACCTCTTTAATAGGCGCTGTAAAAGCATCGACCGAGCCACCAATATTCTCTGCAAACGAAGCAAAGGGCTTGGTAACTTCTTGCCAACCTGAAACAACTGGATCACGCAAGACTTGATATGAGCCTCGCACAACACTTCCAGACTCCAAGTTCATGATGGCCGAGTCAAGCTTAGGCATGGCCATGAGCATAGTGATGTAATCAGCTAGCGAGATATTCTCAGGCTTCTCACAACAATTCTGAATTCCGCCAACTGCAATTTTGCATTGGCCAGGTGTACCACTGAACACCTTACAGCCTTCATCCACATTTCCATCACCTCCCTCTTCTCCAGCAGAATCAGAGCACTGCATATCTTGCGCAATAAACTGTGCAGCATTGAGTAAGGCCGCAGCCTTTGCAAAATCACCGTTTTGTTCAGAAGATATATCAAGACACTCTGACCCCATGCATTTAATCGGCCCCGAGCATGAATACTGAGTATTTTTTGTATAGTCGATTACATCAACATCATGACCACAATCATAGGTATCTTCAAAAACATAGCACTTCCCGTTTTCATCCTTTGCTCCATCAAGGCACGAAGTTGAAACAAATCCGCATTTGTTATTATTCTCATACTTTCCGCATGAATTTTGATTTGTACCATCATTATGAGGACAATGCTGTACCCCTTGGGGGTCTGTCCAGCAATCCATCTGACCAACATTGAAATTACATTGAATTTCAGAAACGGAAGCGGACTGCGTTAATGTTGGAAGCCCTTTTATAGGCGATGGAGTCAACGAATTGAAGAATGGATCTCCGGGGCATATACGAACACCTCCAATATCTACACACTCTTGATCGCTTGGTGGACCAACATCAACGCTAATATTCCCAGTACAGAAATTCTGTCCAATTGACTGAGCATCAGCTATGCATGACTCCGATGCCCAGACATCCGGCTTCTGTTTAATCAAACGAAGAGAAAATTTCCCACCAAGAACAAACTTTGTATCACTAGAAACCGATGTATCTTGTATCTGAACTTTACCAATCAGGTTGTTGTCGCATGTAGGAAATTCCAAGACTCGATAATGCACAGTTGAGTCAACAGTTCCACCAAGGCCGTGTTCAATCCAGTCCCACGATCCTACTAAGTCGGTCTTGTAGTTATTGGCACCAGTGCAAACATCCTCAAACTTAACTGTTGGAATGTTCATTGAGAAGGCAATGCCGTCTGTTGGATCAAGCGTATGGCCAGTACCATTTTTTAGATCAAACTCTACAGTAAGCCATGTTCTGCCAAGACCGGCTACAAATACATCGGCAACTTGATGCTCAATACCCATTGTATGGGTAATTTTGCATGCACCTGCTGGCTTAACAATACGCTCGCAACGCTCATATTCGGGGATATGCTTTTTGCTGTTTTTCTTAATGACCTCGCTCGTGCTTGAGCAATCTCCAAAGCTCTTTGTGATTTCATCAATATTGTTGAATGTATCCTTGCTTAGATTCAACATCGGATCATTGGAAAAATCTGGCCTAGATCGATTAGACGCATTAAGCAATATTTTATAAGCGGCACCCGATATAGACGGGTTATCACTCAAAGAGTCTTGGTACAGCGATTTGTCAGTTGTGGAGCCAACTTTATCCATATTGTTGGAGTCGTTATACACTCCTCCTAAGTCGTTGATGCTTGGCGCTGCACCACCTGGAAAATAGTAGTTTTGTGGTCTAGCGTTTGAGCTGCTTGTCGAAGGATAGAGATCATTAATATTGACACTGCTACCGTTCAGATTCAAAGTGCCATTGTTGTTAGAGCTATCCCTACTTCTGACAGTTTCAGATAAAGACTTCCCAAAGCTCTGAGCTTCACGGCCTGCATTAGCCAAGCTGTCATTAGTATTTTTTGTTTGCGCTGATGGGTATATCGGACTAATTGTCAGACCAATAACAAGAAGCGCAGAGATCAATCTCTTCAATATCATTATTTGACTCACTGAACTATTTTGGTATTGCAGCAATCATTCCAACGCCAGACCATGTAAACCGGATCTTGGCCAATTGATGGAATAGTTTTGGCTATTCCCCAAGTCAACGTCGATTCGCCAACAACATGGGACGAATTTGCCTCAGGAATTGGTGCTACAAGATTGAATTTGTACTGAGTTTTTGGAAGCGTAGGAGATATATATCCACCACATAGTGCATCGCTACCCATTGTTTTCCACGACAACCCACGGCGATGCAGAGCTGCAAGAACGCGTGTTTTTAGAAGACTGGATTCACGGATCACACCTCGTCCACCATTCTGATTACCACTCAATGGGTACAACGCACCCCAGGACCCGGCACACCAGAACATTTGCTTGAGTGGCTTCCCTGCAGTTGATGCAATCGCATCCGCTGAACAAGCTGCAGCTGCTATAGGATTTGCTACTGCAGCCGCCTCTGGGTTAGTAAAAAATGCAAGCTCGTCGTTATTCCATGTTGGATCTAATTCGGACATATACATTACGTCCAGATCCATGTACCCATCAGGATTACATTTCTGGTTCACGAACAAGTCCATCATGATCAATAACGGGAAAGCATAGAAATGGTAATGCATGAATGTCCCATCCGAGCCATCATGCGTGCTGTTCGAATGGTTCCCCTGATTCAAACGATCAAACGGAAACCTGATCCCATTCAACACCGATGAACAACCAGGCACACGCTGGAACTCAACGAGTCGCGCAGGCTCCCACATCGAAGTTGTAATCCCTGGCCGGGGGATACCATTTGTGTCTTCACAGGCGCAAAGAGGTGATGTGACGGAATCTTCAGGAAAGCTCCCACCAGGGCCGCTTATTGGAATCCCGGCAACTCGTATCGGAAAAATGCATGACCAACAAATATCCGTGAACAGTTTTGGGCCTATCAAGTCCGCGCTGTAGCAACCTACCTCTGCATTGCTGAGGCTAGACATCATCAACAGCCAAAATGCGACCACTATTCTTTTAATATGCATATGTGCTTTCTTTGACTTCTAACTTCAACGCTTGAATCGGCATGGGCTTATAGTGGATATAGCCTTGCTGAAGGAAAATATTTCTATCGCATGCGAATCTTGCTTGATCAAGTGTTTCAACTTTCTCTGCAATCAAATTAATTCCAGCATCAATAAATATCCGCGCCGCGTTATCAGACATCAGCGATTCAATTCCTGCCACCTCAACCTTGCAATACAGCCATGGGAACGATTTCAATCGGGAAAATGTTGAGTTGCAAACACCAAAGTCATCGATAGCCATTGTTATGGACTCAATGGCCATATCACACCATCGGCGCTCAAGCAGTTCATCAGGAACCTGCTCCGTGATCTCAAGCGTGACTTTCAGTCTTCCACCCTCAATCAATTCTTTAATTGAATCGACCCATTGAATGAAGTGGGCATCATCAAGCAATGTTTGCGCAGAGACATTGATAAAAATATGATCTATCTTCTTAACAATGTCCTCCTTATGAGAAAGCAGGTAATTTATTACCCCTCTGTCGATCTTCCGCCAGTCAATTCGATTCAAATTAAGCTGCCCTGGCGCATGGAGCCTACCGTCTGGAGTCTTCCATCTTGATAGCACCTCAGCACACAGACTAGATCCGTCTGAGACATTCTTGATAGGTTGAAAGACCGGCAAGAAGGTAATCATTTTTGAGTCTCCACCTTCTTGAACTCTGCAACTTCGAATTTTCTGTCTCTCGCTGTAATTACGGAGGGGGTCACACGAAGTTCAAACCTATTTCTAACATCAGGAGTCAGAAGGAAAATTGGAGCGCCAAGTGACTCAGTGATGTTTTTATATGACTTCCAACCGTCTTCAATACTGATCTCAGTAGCAATGTATGAAATTGAAGATACGTTCTTCTCTTTCAAAAGCTCTCTTGCCTTCAACTTCACAAATCGGTTTTGCCAAGGATCATTTGGATTGAAGACTATTACCGCTTGTGTGAATGAACGCAAATTCAATGGATTAATTGAAGTGCCGGACTTCACAATAACTTTCCCGTCTGCTGAAGAAATATCCTTCGCCACCAAGACGGTCGGATCAATTATTCTTTTAGCATCCTCATTCGCCGTAGGCAATGGTATGAACTTCTGATTCTTCCAGAAGTTCTTAATTGCATTTTTCTTTTTCTCATCCCAATCAATCGATGCGATCCTAGCCTTAGCCACTTCGATGATGTCTGGTTCTGATATATCTCTTGTAGGCCCGTAGTTACCTTGTTCGACTTTATTATTCTCGGCAAATTTTCTCTTAAGCCAATCAACAGAGCCAATCCCTGAAACTCTTGACTTGACTTTGTAGTTCTTGCTTTTGTCAGGTTTATTCAAAAGCACCACAGTTGGCACAACGTTGACGTTGAATTCTTGAAATAGCGTCGGATTGATGATGATGCTAGGCATCACCTTCCTGCTCGCTGCCATCGATTGGACTCTGGCGATTCCCTTGGCCAAGCTCTCGCCTGGAGCCACGCCGCGCAGGACGATGACGCTATCTCTACGACCAGCGACATCATCCATCAGCTCTTTCATTGCCGCTTCACCGAGGGAGAACGATGCAAAGACAAGAGAGGTATAGCTATCCGTCTGGTCCTTAGGCTGCTGGCCAGGTGCAGAGCTTTGCCCTGGCGTGCTCATCTGTATGCGCCCCTGTTCTTTCAGCTGTTCGTAGAACTGCCGAGCATCGCTGTCTGCTGCACTCATGTGCTTGTTCTGGAGGGTACTGAGATCCAGCAGGGATGCACCGCTTATCGCTTTGTCCTTGCCTCTCTGCATCATCTCGACATCAGCTGCTTTGAGGTCGGAGGCCATCGATGGGTAAGTAGCTCCAATAAGCAGTAGAAGCGAAATCGCCTTAGAAAATCGGATATGCGCGACCAATTATTTGCTCCTGTTTGATGGTTCCCCAGTAACGTGAATCAAAGCTGGTGAAGCTGCTGCCCATAACCCAGAATTGATCATCCAAAAGCTTCTTCTTTCCCACAAAGTTCTTCTCATTTCCACCAATTTTCATAATCAGTGGCAAACCGCTTGCCAGTGTCCGTTCGTTAACTTTCACATCCATCAGCGGACTCACCTCGACCACATCACCAGGAATTGCACGAAGATATTTAACCATCCAAGTTCCATCCTTAAACAACGGTTGGAGTCCTTTAGCCTTGAATGCGTATATATTGTCTTTCTCAAGATTATTATTGTTAAGATCAATAAGGTATACCGAATAATTTGGTATACACCTATCTATTTGAGAATCGATTCCAATACGAAATCTAGTCATAAATGCAGCACCGCCAAGAAGTATGACAAGAGCGACTGATGCCATCTTAGGTATATAGACCTTCCAAGCCTGCTTCTTGACAATGAGCTTCATTTAAATAGTTCCTGATCCACAATAATGTCTTGTGGAGCAGCCAAGACGGCCCCGGCATCGATAACTAGATATCCTGCCTCCTTCAGCTTCAGAATTCCATTGTTCGTCTGCACCATGAGCGCATCGACTTCTTGAGGCGTAGCCCCCTGCGGGTAACTAGAGGCCAATTTCGTCAAATCGACAACTGCAATATTTGGAATCTGACTAAGCCTCTTATCAATTTTTTTATCTAGGTAGTAATATCCAGCTGCATTCAAAGCAACCAGGACGACAGAGAAAATTGCGAATGTTGTTTTGGAAATCATTGACGTATCCCTTGCTGGCGTTCTCTAATTACGTGGCGGATAGCTTCTGCATAGCTATTGCCTTGATCAAAAGATCTTTTAATTTGGTTTGTATCAACCGGGTTTGTTGAATAGAGTAGTTTCTGGAAGTCAGGAACAATCAAGCGACCGACTCCAATGCCCGCTTTTGTTTTCAAGAAAATCTCTGAATAGACACCTTGGACTGTGTGCACTGTTAGCAGTGTGTTATATCCACCATCAGACAATGAGAGCCGTTTAGTTGTTCTAACCGACTCTACCGATTCTGCTGTTTGTCCTAGCAGGTACATGCTTGAGGAGTTTTCTGCAATTGCTCGACCAACGGCATTCTCATAAAGGTCATTAATAGATTGAGTGGCAATAATCACAGACCCGCCATACTTTCGGAACTTCCGATAAGCGTGCTCCATGAATACAGCAACCTCGCCCTCCTTCAGCAGGTCCCAAGCCTCATCAATGATGACAACCTTCTTTCTATTCTTTTCTCCCAAGAAAACTTCGTTTTGGATCTGCTGAATAAGTTGCAGAAGAACAACCTGACGCAAATGCTTGCGCCCTTGCAGGTCGTCAAGCTCAACCACTGTTAATTGCGATTGAAACTGAGTAGCAAAATCACCCTTGAAATACTTGCCGTAACTCCCCTTCGATGTAAAGGCGTACAGCTGAGTACCAATATCGCTTAACCGTGTATCACCACTGTTCAAGCATCGTTCCGCAATATCATCGATTTGAGTCTTTTTGCCCTTTTCATGCCAAATTTCGTTAATGACCCGCTTCAATGAAGCTATCTGCCATTCATCAAGCGTTCCCTTGGCAGATGCCATTGCTGCAATATTTGCATTTATTGCATCTTCATCTTCGTCAAACTCTTCAATATTTGCAAATGGCGCTAAGCAAACTTTGGAGTTTTCCCCAAAGTGCACAAACTCTCCCTTTAATGTTGCGCAGAGCTTTTCATATGATCGCCCAGCATCAATAACCCAGACCTGCGCCCCCTCAGAAAGATATGAAGTAATGAGTTCATTTACTTCAAACGACTTTCCAGATCCAGATTCAGCCGCTATGACCAAGTTCTTATTGGTATCGCTGTCATGTAACGACTGGCTCATGATTTGCCCGTTGCGGGATATCAATGTTGCATGGAATGTCCCTGTTCCTTTCCACTCACCAAATATCGGCAACATTGGAACCACTTGCTCTGTGGACATCGTTTTGTAGCGATATAAATCAAGAATTGCCTTGCGATCAGTGCACAATGGGAGATGATTAATAAAAATTGGAAGACAAACAAATTTGTCCTCCATCATTTCAAATCGTGACTCTCGCCAGATATTTCGCGCTTTAGTCGCAGCTTCTTCGGCTCGCTCAGCTGTCGGAGCGAAGATAGCCAACGTGTATGTTGTCTTAATGGGCCTGGAGCCTTCTTTCAACGATTCATACAGAACATCGAAACTGTGCTTTTTATCGGCCAATACAGGAACAAATTTCAGCAGCGGTCCATACGCCTGGTTCACCGTGAATTGCCGCTTGCGTTCAAGTTTCGTTTTTTCCGATTCATGGTCAGGATAGAAAACATTCATACAGATGAAGTAGTTTTCCTTGACCCCTGAATCAGTACCAGCCAGATCCCCGATATATGCCAGTGCATCACCAAAGAACATTTTGTCTGGTGTCTTTTTGGCTGAGAGAACTTTGACGTGATAGTCACCAATGACTAATTTGTTCTTATAGACATCTATTTGCGTATCAAAGTCCAGAAGCTGATCGCATATAGCTTTGTCCTGATCGAGATTGTCATTCTCGTGCTTCCAACTCGCATCAGTGCCCCAATTAAGGATGGTCCCCATCACACGCTTGTATTGAGCTGAAGTCATTGCATGCGGTGCAACACCTATGCTCTGAATTGAAGCTTCACATTTCGTTCGTATCTGTTTCAGTTCCAGATACTCTTTTTCAGTTGGGAAGCGACCTGAGATTGGAATCTTGAAAGATATGATCAATTTTTGATCATGTACGATCCCGTTATCGTAGATACCTCGATCATTCGTGGCCGTTATTCTTTCCCGAGTATGCTTTTTTAAGAATTCAGCACGCTCTTGGATAGTCGCGGATAGAATCTCATGTCGAAATCCATCTCTCAGACCAAGAATTTTGTAGATTTCTTGGCTAATGTCAGGGGAGCGAAACGAGAAAAATTGAGCTATCGTGTTTTTGGGATAGTCCTGTGTCATGAACCCATTAACACGATCTTGTATTTTTTCATCTGCGCCATTGAGAGGCTGACAGATGAACCCAAAGCCTACTGTTTGATCATCACAGATAAATAGCTTTTGATCTTCATCATATGCGAGTACCGGAAAAAGAGTGGCGGCTCTGCATGAGGCAGGAATATATGTGTCGCCTTCAACTTTTCGAATTGTTGCCAGCATTATTTATTCCCCGCAAGCCATTCAGCCATCTTTGCAGGATAGCCTTTCGCATATCGTCCATTGGGAGCTATTACCATAGGGACACCTTCAACGCCCAAAATCTGGGCTGCAATAAGTGTCTTGTCGTACCCTTCAGTATTGCAGTTGGGGATTTGGGCTAAGCTTTGAATTGCATTAGTCGTGAAGGCTTCGAATGTTTTATTCTTATCCTTTGCACAGAATATTTGCTTGGAAAGCACGTTCGATTTATCGCCTAGTGCAGGAACAACAATAAAGCGGAACGTATAGTCTTTCAGCAATGATTTTGATTCGGTCATCAACTTGTGACACACAGCACAGTATGGGTCTACAAATGCCACGACCTCATTTTTCCCTGTACCAATGCTGATTGCGTTCAAGCTTTTGGGGTCGAGGCCAAGTGCTTTGAAGTTGAGAGTTTCAGATGCGTCCCGCATCTGTTTCATAGTGCTCAGCTCTTTTTTGGACCAAAGATCAATTACTTGGCCAGTAAATACGAATCGTCCGTTATCGCTAACGAACATAATTTGCCCCTTACTTTGAATTGCCTGAAGCCCTTTAACAGGCAGCTTCACCATCTCTTCGATGTTCGCCCCACGAGCATCAGTAATCTCAAGTGGTGCTGCATTGGCCATGGACAACGCACCAGACAGAACGGCGAGCAAGAAACTTTTTCGCATGCGAAACCCCAGTTATAGATGCTTCCAGTCTAGTTTTGAGGCTGCTAAAGTCTCTCTTCGGTGGAAGCCCATAATGGGCAACCCAAGCACTTTCACCCGATCCCTGAAAAAGAAAGAGCGCCCCTTGGGCGCTCTTTCGATGTCTTGATTTTGCCGGTTGACTTAGCAGCCGAGGCCGTTGCACATCGTGATCAGGCTTGGCACTGCTTTGTGGGCTACCGGAATGGTTGCCGACATAATGGATTCAATGATCGTTGGCGCGTTGTAGAGGCCCATGCCACCGCCAACGCCCATGGCAAAGGCCATCAAGCTCTGACGTGCAATTCCGCCGATGATGCCCACCAGGATGATTGCTCCCGCCACAATGCGACCCAGCGTACCTTGTGTCCAGTCCTTGAGGGTGTTCCATACATCGTCGAACTCGGAACCACCGCCGCCCGCCAATGCGAAGTCAGGGGTCATCAGAACAACGATGCTTGCCAGTACCAGGCCACCAGCGATCAAATGCTTCTTTTTGACCTTTGCCACGAAATTGCTCTGGCTCAGGGCAATCAGCTTGTTGTGTGTGAGTGTGCTCATGCTTGAACTCCTATTGCTTAATTAAGTCGATTCCGTTTTTGAGAGGCGATTTCTCGCTGTTGCTGTATCTGCTCTTGGCGAATCTCCCTCTCCTCTCGCTGTCTCTCCAGGCGAGCTTCACGCTCTGCACTCATCGCGGTATTGCCGATGCCTGTCGTTGGTGCGTCCAGTGATTGAAGTGGCCTGAGCACTGGATCGGAGGCCGTCATCGGTTCACCGACCACCCAGCGCCTGGGTTCAATTTCTGTGTATATGTATCCAGTAGTGTTCAGATCTCCATTGCTGTCCTCCCATGGAGCAACCCAAATCCGCATGACTTGAGCTGGTGTTCGGATTGGGACCGGGCGATCAGGCAACCTTGGGGCCACATAGTTGTCAACCACATCGTTTGGACTCGCCTGCTTAACGCCCGATTCATTGGATTTACCTACGCCGGTCTTTTGGACCATCTCAGCTTCATGCTGCTCAGCCTCCCTTCCCCTGACCATCGGGGCAGGAACTTGCCCATTGTTGGTAGCGACATAGACATCCCGAGCTGACATGCATTGCACGCCGTTCGGAAGGCCTGGACATCCGTAATCCTCTGCCCCGATATTCATCATCGAGCAGCCACTGAGCAGCACTGCTACAGCGGGAAGAATCACACGTTGAACGGATCGTAAGGACAACTTCATTTTTTGCTTCACCTCCAAATTGCCCGTTTCGGACAATTCATGTTTTTGTTCTAACGCTTGCGCTTCAGGTTGCGGATCTGCAGTCGCGCGCCTCGCGTCACAATCACATCCAATTGACGCCCAGCATCGATCTCAATGACTGGGAAAATACCTTCCGCCATTTCAATATAGAACTTGGCAATTCGATCTAATGCGCTCGATGCCCCCTTAACTGCCGCGCCTTGGAAAAGATCGGAAGACAATGGAGACTGGAATTCGGTTCGATTTGAGCCAGTCGTGTTGATAGTTGGGACCACATTAACGTCCATTGCTTTTGATGCTCCGCCTAAGAAACCAGCAATCAGGCTTTTTGCGACCATCTGTCCTTGTTTTGAAACCAATCGACCTCTTACACCAGCTTTACCATCTTCGCCAACCGCATACGAGTCAAGCCGAGCTTCAATAACTCCGCCATCCTCCCTGATACAAGAGAATGTCTCACCGCGTAAATACGCACGCTCTGAGCTTAGGTCCCCATAGCCAGAGAGAATCATGAAGCACTCCCTGACATCGGCGCGAAACTTGTTAGGCAGAATTGCCTCTTTCTGAATGCGTAGAGTTGATGGGAATGGATCTTTGCGCGCACCTTGACCAGTTGGAGCATCCATACCATTTATCAGCGTTCCAGTAATTATGGAACCTGCTGGCAAATACGACATGGTTTGCGACTCGTCCTCTTTGGGTTTCGACTTCGACTTTTCTTCTGCTTGAGAAATACTTACGATCCGCATTTCTTGCTGCTCTGCATTCAGACCTGCAACCTGCTTGTCGTCACTTTCACCAGTGTCTGTTCCTCCTGGATGATCGTGTTGACGAATTTTCTTGGTGTGGGGAAGAGGTGCGGATTTGAATACCGAGGCAGGGTCGTTGAAGTCCACTTTCTGATCAATATAGCTTTGCTGCACCACAGCTGGTTCCCCACCAGGCTTGCTCCCTCCAGCTTCAGCCCCCTTTCCAGCTTCATCACCTTTGGGAGGGGCAGGATTTTTCGCCTCGACCATATCAATCAAACGGTCAATATCAGCCCTCATGCGAGCGCTCTCAGCCGTATTTTCTTCCGAGGTTGAGTCAGGCTTTTGACTTACTCCCTCTTTCTTTATACGCTCTTGCTCGCGCTCAACTCCCTTCATCCTATTTTCCAGCGCTTTCAGGGAGCCAGAAATTGAGTCGATGCCAACGTCCCGCGTGTTCTTATCAGTCAGGATGCTCTTGATGGATTCATGGCGTCCTCGTTGTTTTTTCTCTTCTGGTGGCGAGGTGGTCAGTGCCATAGCACCAAGGATGACTACACCGATTGCAGATACCGCAACCAGCCGTTTGACCTTGGGGGTCAGCTGCCCCCATTTCTGCATCAAATTCAATTCCGGCCTCCTATCAGGGATGGACGCTGAGACATCGAGCTAGGAGCATGCCCTTGCTTCACTGCCACATAGACCTCTGTGCGCTGTCCTGGCTCCAGCACCTTCAGTGGCCAGCTGGTGATGGCTGCTGTATTCCAGTTTGCACACTGAGATTCACGAAACTCAACCAGATCCTGGCTGTCGTTACGCGCTACGCCGACATAAACATTCAGGTTATGGCCAGCCATGTACTGGCCTGCTGCGAAATCAACCGACAGCCCAGGGATAGAACACTTAGGTGCCTTTGCTGCGAGTTCGCGCGGTGTCGCTGTCATCGTGAACCCTTGAGGGATTTCATTCAGCGCGAGTTTTCTGAACAGCGTTCTGATAGTTTCGATGTAAGGCTGGCTAGTTTCCCAAGCCTCAGCTTTGGCATTTGCACTAGCCCGGACCCCACCCATACCACCAGCAAATGAGCCATCAAGCTTAACGAATACTTCGCGCGGTGGAATTTTGCGTGGAATCATCGTCAAACTTAGTGCTTGCGATTCACTCCCCTTCTCGGTGATGAACATCGTCACAGGGCTTTCTTTAAGAGTAGCGATATAAATTACGTTGTCCTTAATACAGACTTCACCGCATTTATCTTTCTCCCCCCCTCCACCACCGGAACTAAGAGTCGTAGAGGTGATATCGGGTGTACTAAATGGAGTCACAATACGATTTGGATGCCCAATAGCAATTGGAATGATCTGGTTCACCCCTGGCTTCATCGTTATATGTGAACTACTGTTGATATTCCCTGAGAAATTTCCAGAGTCCACACCTGCTTCAGCACCTTGGCCCCTGGCCTTCTGATTGTTAGCCACAGCAGATCGACTTCCTATCGGAGCCGGAACGTTCTCACGCATGACTCCAGCAGGCACCACAGGGATATCATCCATGGCCGGTGTTTTATCTTGTGCATGCACATGACCAGCAATTGCAAGGCTCACGGCCAGCAGGTATTTAGAATTCGCTTTCATCACTCGAATTTCTTTGCATATCATCTTCGTTCTGCTCCTGGATTCTTTTCTCTTTTTCCTCGCGCATCTCTCTTTGTTCTTCTTTGCGCTTCAGATTCGCTTCAATGGTTTTTGTGCGCGGCCGACCGGCGTATGTATCGATGTAGTCAATTTGAGGTGCATACTTGGCAATCTTTATGCGGAATTCATACGTTCTGTCAGTACGCGACTCTTTAGAGCTTGCGCCCTTGGCAAACGAATACCCATAAACAAACACCTTATCCGTTCCCATTTCATATTCAACATGACGCGGTTCAAAACGGAGAGAAACTCGGTCATCTTTGATTTGCCGAGACTGCACCTCAAGAATTTCAATGATTTGAGAGTAAATTTTTGGAGCGAAAAATGGTGTTGTCCGTGTCTTAACAAAGTCCACTGTTGCGGGTGTTACGTTGCCGAACAACTGTGCAAATGCCAATGCCCAAGACTCTTTATATGATCGTGATGCAGATTTCTCACCCAGCCAAGCGTCTTCAGTTAATGTGAATGGGACTATTTCAACAATGGTTTCTTTGGTGAGGACTTTTACGACCAATAAAGCATTGATCGCAATAAGACCCCCCATAAAAACTCGACCCCAATGGATCTCAGTCTGCATCCACGCATACTTCTTCAGGTAATTATTGATGTTCATGCCACGAACGTCCTGATGAATGGGTTGACCATCGAGCGTCCTTTGGAGAAGGCTGCACCAGTCCAATAGAGCATGTGCAACAAATAGCCATCAGGATTGCTGTCCTTGAATCGACGGTAGAGGTTTGTGACAAGCATCCCGGCCAGCACGCAAAGCAGAGCTTTGCCGACCACAACACCCACAACAAGCCCTAGCAGCATGGGAGCTAATTCATCGGCGCTCCAGAGCATCAGATGTGGCGGCTCATCGATACGACGAGGGATTTCAATCAACTTCATGCGAACTTTCTCCTTGACTCGAATTCTTCAGAGTTCAAAGGAAAAACGTGCATGACCAAACGCCCATAGAGGGCAACTCCAGCACTATCGGGCGCTGTAAGAAGCATCGGCTGGCAATCTATCTTTTTCGCATGCGAAAAAGTCTTTCCTTGCCTCAGCCAAAAAAGAAGGGCACCCCAAATGGATGCCCTTCTTATACACGGTTGGATGCTGTTGCTATCAAATTCGCTTCTGGACGTTACCCATGGCCAGACCTATCAAGACGATAGTGCCCATCAGCGCCACAGGGATGATGATCGGGTTCAACGCGATGGGAGCCATAAACGCTGCTAACAGACCGAACACCAAGTAGCTCGCTCCGCGAACTGCATATCGATGCATGACTGGGCTTGAGTAGTCAAAGTTGGTCCGTTTGATTTTCCAGGTCATCAACCCATCGTAGCTCGCCGGAATGAACAAGATCAACATGTAAGGCAACCAGGCCATGAGAAGTGCAAGTCGTGAAAAGAACTGGTATGCGGCATTCATGAATGCATTCAGTCGCCCTTCAACCCAGGCGAACCAATCCTGCCCCATCTTCTCCATTCCACGAGAGCGTTTTTTCTCAGTTTCAGTAGGAATAAGCGTATTCAGCGCACCCTCATAAAACCCGGAATCGAGTATTGCGTAGTTATACCAGCCATTTGCCCTCTTCCTCACCCACTCTCTAGTGTCCTCGCCTAGTGTTTGCTCTACATATTTCTGTTCAATATGTATTTGCTTTTTGGTCCAATCACCTGGAATCAAAAGCAAAATTACTGTTGCTTCAAGGAGAAGCAGAATCACAACCACAAACCACGGTTTGTTCATAATTTACTCTCCGCAATACTTTTTTGATTCTTTCATTGGTGATGTAATCATAGACATACCTTCTACTAATTAAATCATCATCCAAAGTAAAGTCACTGCTCTCATGAATCGTTATCCTTGGCTTATTTGCCATTACCCAGTCAGCAAATGGAATTCCTTGAGAGACATCCCAAGAGCTTCCATTGCTTGAACAGACTTTCACTCGAAGCGCCAGTACTGTTTCATCAATCAAACACTTAAGAAACATTCCAAGGCGTATTGGATCTAGTATTTTTTTCCCGTTGTTTTCAATCAAGAGAACCGCGTACTGCTCCAAAGCTTCTTCAATAATAGTCTGTATTACAGGTTTCTTATCGGCTTGGATTCCTGCAGTTACATACCTTGTTAACTTCTGAAGCACCAATTCAACATCAGGCCAATCAAACTGCAAAACACTTAGTAATTCATTACTTTTCTTACTATTTGCCTTGATTTTTTCAACCATAGTAAAAGGCAAAGTCGTGTCAATCATTGATATGACCTCATAGTTCCGATACTTTTCAGAATTGTTTTTTTTCATATCCTCTTATGAAGTCAATATCGGCAACCTCCCCTTTACCACACGCCCGCCTGAAATCTTCCCTATGAACTCCAGGTTCGGCAGCATCCCCAGCAGCTGAGACGGAAAAAGCTCTGCTTCTTCCTCCATCAGGCGCTCCCCCTGGTTGCCACCATGCATGATTGGTTGATCGCCGTCTGTGTTGTGTCCTTGGTTGCGCATGACGTACTTCACGCGCGTCATAGGTAAATTTTCCGCTATGTACTTTTGCGACTCAGTGTCTGTGACGCGAAGAGCAAAAATATTGTTGATATTACCTAGAACTTGTAGCGCCTTCTCTTGACTGCCCAAGCGTGTTGTGAAATCTGCAATCGTTTGTGTCGCAACAAACAATCGCATCTTTGCTCCCCGCCCTTTGTTGAGCAGCTGAATAGTTGGATCATTGAGGACTTCAGCAGCTTCATCGATAAAAATATTGACTGGTCGGTTATCGACGCCGTAGTTGTAGCGATCACCCGCCACCGCTGTCAGGTCCGACAAGTAAATTGATCCGATTGCACTGCCCACCATGCTGTCTGTGAGCGAGTCCAGCCCGATGTAGGCAACCATGCCGTTGTTGATGATCTTCGCGTTATCAGTTATGGGCCTCTCGTCGCTCAGATCGTTTGGATCTGGCGAGAGCAGTGCCCCGATATCACCGGAAGTCAGCATGTTCATGATGGGCAAGAGGTTCGACACCATCTTGCCGAAGTGGGTGGCGTCATGCTGATACATGTTCAGCAGCCCCTCCAGCTCGGAGCTTGGGAAAGTAGGCTGTATTTCCGCCAGATAGAACTTCATCAGAGCCACAGCCTGTTTGTCGAGACTGGCGTTCTTGACCTTTTCCAAGTACGGTGCGGCCTTCTCTTCCCAATGTGGGTCAACCTTCTCAGAATAGGTCTTAACAGCCTTTACAACCAGGCCTTCAGCACCGCCTTCAAGGTAGCGGCGCAGCTTGATCAAGTTGGGACGCTCGTGGCAGATCAGCAGGCCTTGAACGATATTGTTCAAGGCCTGCCAGCCGAACGACTTGAAGGGATCAGCGCCAGCTTCGCTCGGGATGAGCGCCGCCAGACGGGAAGCAATCTCTGTCCCGCGTGTGAAATTGCGAAGCGGGTCTATTCGCACGGACTCTTCCGGGAAGGCAGGATGGAACTGTATGAAGCGCTCCGGGGTGCCCATCGCTTCACAAGTACGCCGCGCGTTGTCGCGCATCTCCTTATCGCCCTTGGGATCAATGATGATGACCACCTCATTGCGCATGATGGCCTGGGCAATATTCACATCGAATGCGCGCGTTTTGCCACTACCCGTTGTCCCGACCCAAAGTGAGTGCCCTTCTACATGCTTCAAAGGCTGATACAGATCCACCTCATTCGGTTCCACCCCATGAATCCAGGGTTGACCCATCTCCAGTTCTTTGGAAGCTTTGAGGTTCAGCCTCAGCAGCAGCGTTTCGAGCAATGACTTCTGGTTGGTGATGGAAGACCAGTCTCTGCGCAGGATCTCAAAAACGCGCTGTGCGTGGCGGTTTTCCCAGATGAAGCCTTTGCCGAGCCACAGCTCATCCTTGTGTTTGCTGATCATCTTTTGCACCTCTGAAATCTTGATGAATTCCAGTGGTCTGCCCTTAAGGTGCTCTTGCAGCTTGTGAAGCTTGTAGGCCTTCGGAAGTCTGGCCATGGCCATAGTCGCACCTATACCAGCCATCCAGTAGAAAGGCTGCGGGGGCATCTCTGTGACCTGCTGCACACACATTGCTCCAAAGGTGGCCAGCCCCCACCCCATGACCGCGCGCTTTTCATAGTTTGGCCGCCAGGGCATCTCATAGGCCAAAGCATCGTATTCAATTGCCATCTCTATTTCTCCGAATAAATTAATTGGTTTTCGCGGACCTTGAAGCCAAAGCTGCTCATCTTGAAGTGCACCGTCATCAACTCCACGCCTATCAAGTCGTTGGTCATCAGCTGAAGGGTGCGCTTGTCCACCAAAAGCTTTTCTCCCTCACGAATAGGCGCCGATGCAAGCCACGGTCCATTGCCCGCCTTAATCATTTCGATCAACCGTTGGAATGCGCGCTCGATGGGATCAACGCGCACCTCTATCACTTCGCCTGTATCGGGCTTCGCCGCGTTCTGCTTGTCCTTCTTGCCCTTTGGACGAGCTTGTGAATCGGCCCTCTCTTCCGCTCCAGCAGATGGGCTGGATGAGACCTTGGAAATCTCGTGTTCAATGGCCAGGGCTACTGGCGGCTGACTTTCAGTACGCTTTTCATGGGCCGGGATAAATAGTGGAGATTGACGCGGAGCTGCAGCCTCTGCGATGCCCAGGCCTGGATCTGCCCCTCGGCCTTTGGGCTTGACATCACGCAAGGCTGTCTTGGTGCGCTTCTGGCGAACAGGCATCTTGAAGCCCGTGTTCAAGACTGCTTCCGCCAATGCAGCTCCACGCAGCTTGTCCATTGGAGTAGGTTCGCTCGGTGTGACCTCAATGAATTGCACTGGAGCCATCATTGCCAGCTGACAGATTCCAGCTTCTTCCTGCTCTCCTGCTTGAGCGAGCGCCACCCGTATCGCTTCAGATATAGGCTCGCAAAGCACAATGCCCATGTAGCCGTCAAAGTCCCAGACATAGCGGCCTGGAGTTGCTGGATTGATGGAAATTGCTTGTTGCTGGGCCAGTATCTTGATTACCTCAGAGGCATCGCCGCCAATCTTCCTTGCTCCCTCTGGGTAATAGATCGCCGCCTGCTGACCATGCATGAACAAAACTTCCCCAAGGGTCATATCGCGCAGCAATACCGGCATCACGGCAGCCATGATCAATGCCTGCACTTGAGATCCGTATTGAGCCAGTACCTCAGCCAAGCCTCCTGAGAGATCGACAGGGCCAGCTCCTGGCTCCGACTGCGTGCTTATGGGTTCCTCTGAAAGGACAGGCTCGACCACATCGTTGGCCAGACGCATATGCTCAGGCAAAGGGTCAAATCCCAAACCGATATTGAGATCAATCAGCTCTTGGAGAGGGTTGTATTCAGATGGGGGAGGCAAGACGTGCGATGTCTCTGGCATTGAGTCGGGCGCGGTAGCACTTTCCACCGCAGGAGGTCGAGCTGCTGCATGGACGGCGGCTGGGGGGTGTGCATATGGAGGCATTGCAGCCTTATGCACTCCAGCCTTGCCACTGCCCTTCGACTGTTCCTCTGTTCCTAGAGCAGCTGCTGGTCGTCCCCCCTTTGCAGCCTCAGGCTTTGGTCTATCAGCCCTATTTGCTTTGATTTTTGTAGCACTCTTACCTGTCGCCTGCCCTGCACTTTGAGGCATCGAAGACGGAGTATGCGACTCTGTTGCGCTCGGATAATTTGCTGTCAGTACTGCCAGAAAATCATTGGCAGGACCTACAGTTGCAGGAGCATCCACGTCCGGTTTTGAGCCTGTTGCCTGCGCCAGCATCTGCATAGGAGAGACTTCTACCGAACTCACATGGTCATGTTCCGTTTTTGGCGGTGCAGGGGATTCAGCTACAGATGAGTTTGGAGGCGTTGGCAGCGGATCTGGCTTATGTTGCGCTGCAGCTGCTGGCATTGGGGAGGGGACAGGTGCAAACATGTCCAATCCCATCAAGCCTATCCCGGCCAAGGCGGACATGGCATCCTGCTCGGCCTTGAGCACTTCAGCACTGACGCCGATTCCATCTTCATCTACGCCAGCAACCGAGGGCGACTGAATCAAGCCGGGTATCAGCGCCAGCATGTTTGAGTTCGACTCAGAAGGCGGCTGAACAGCAGGCGCACCTTGCGCGCTTACATTAGCTCCTGTGCTTTGAGCAACTGGTGCAGATGATGAAGTGTGGGCTGCGGTCTGTCCTGCCGTTTGAATCGGTATTTGTGCGGGTGCTGGTGCTGTTGTTGCCGCAGCCGACTGCGCCGATTCATCTGGCGGAAAGCGCATATCCTTCCAGTCATTTTCGGTGCTGCTTCCTGGTGCAACGTCTGGAGCATTCAGATCTGTCAGTTGCACGTTGAGAGCGACCTCTTCTGCCGCTGCTTCGCCTGTAACTACCCCTTCGACCGCTGGAGGTGGCTCGGTTGTGAAAACCAAATCAGGAGATTCCAGCCGAAGCATCAGGAGAGGTTTCTCCAACCCCTGGGCCTTCACCAAATCGGGCATGACCTCCCAGTAGCGGTATGTGGCCATATTTCCGTTTTCGGAAACAATGTTCGATACAGCGAAACCACGTTCAACCAGGATATCGGCCAAGGTGTCGGCATCGCGCGGAACGCCCGGTATTTTGTCCTTCTCAACCAGATCCGTGATGTCCTGGGCGGGCTTCCAGACGATGAATACGCCCTGCTTCAAGTGCCAAACTTTTGCGCCCAGCTCGTTCACTTTCCAAGTGCCCTGCTTTACCAATCGGCGTATTGCATCGAACACATATCGCTCGACAGGTACGCCATATGAGAACTCATCGACATTCAGGCGCGACTGCTTCAAGTCACGGGCCACACTCTCCCGGTCAGCCATCAGCATCAGCTTTGTCACAGGCTGATTAACCCCAGTACCTGAGATCGCCTCAAGCATCGCCTCCATGATCTTGGGGCCGCTTTCGCTCAGGAAGCCGCGTGTCTGGTCAGGAAGAATGCGATCTACGGTCAGCAACGAGAACGACTCGTGACGCTTATGCCGTTTGTCGCGCCAGCGAATGAAATAGCGGTCCACGTTGTTCTTGCGTGCCCACTCATAGAGCGAGTCCCCATAGGGGTTCCAGACGATCTTTCCGTTGCGGTCGGTGATCGACACATCGGACAACGGCTTGCCAACGTCATGCAGCAATCCAGAAAAGCAGCTGGCCAGCCTCCATCTTGGCTCGTTGTCACGGCGCTCACGCGGTGTGCCCTCGGTCGAAAAGATAACCCCCTCAGAGGCTTGCGCTGACCAGAACGCCACTTCAAGGCCGTGACGAAACAGCCCTCCGGCCCCACGGTGGTGGTGTGCCTCTGATGCGGGTAGCAGATGGACAAAAGACGCATAGCGCTCGATGACTGGGACAACCAGGCGATGAAAGTCTTCTTTTTTGAAGCCCAGCGCCATGCGAATGCGCTCTACCAATTCAGCTTGGGTAGCCATGACCCGATCCACAGGCGCGACGGGCATGCCTTTGGCGAAAGGGGGATACCTTGGAATGTCCTCTTCATCGATGTCCAAGATCCGCCCGCTTCCACTGGAATGCACATTCGATGGCGCGCGAGAGGACGTAAATATCCCCTTGAGCGTTTTCAAAAATGGAGCGAGTAAATCTGGAGGCATGGACTGTGCTTTAAAACAATCCGCCGATGCTCCCCCAAAAGCCTCCCAAGACAAGATTACGGAGTGGCCCATTACGGGCAAATCGCGCATCAAGGTATCTGGGTACTGACTTCTAGAATTTTTTATCTGATTTCAAAGGAGTCAAGGCGCTATGCGTCCATATCTATCACTGCTTATTGCTGCAGGCGTACTTTCTGGCTGCGCGGCTTTTCAATCCAAGCCCCCGGAGCCTGTTGTCATCAAAGAAGACGACAAGCCCCAGCGCACGCACCGCCATCTGACAGTGGCCTGGGACAATATTGGCCGTGGTGGAGCCGCCCTACACCAACCAGGCTTTGTCGATGTGCTCAGCAATGAGGACTCACAAACGCAAAGCTATACGCCCGCCAAATCCCCAGCTCTCGCGCCAAAGCCCTCCCCGAAAGCGACACCAGCGATCATCGGCCCAAGCATTGACGAGATGCGCGCCCTCCTGAGCAAGTCTGCAGCCAAGCCTGTCCCCACCACGAACAAAACCAGCTATGCCATTTATGAAATGCGCCGCTGGGAGCGCTACTGCAACGCTGGCCAGGGCATGACCGAACAAGATTGGAAGTTCGTCACGCAAGCCAAGGGGGAAGTTCCAGCCGAAGCGATGAGCAGCTGCAGTCGGCCTAACCACAACTATCAGGAGTACAAGGACGCCTGGAAGGCATTTTGTTCTGGCACAACGATTTCAGAATCCCTGCAGGACATTGTTCGCAACTCCACTCGCCCAGCCAGCATCAAGAGCTGCAAGGGCAAGCTGTAAGAGGCTTCAATGTACTTCCAGAACAATCCACGCGATCTGCAGCTGCACGACCGCTTCTGCGGACACAACCCAGTCGAGGTCTGGCGCAATCGCCCCTTGAAACACAAGCTCAAACATAGATTCAATGTTTGCGCTGCTTTCGTCTTAGGCGAGGTCAGCATTCATTCGTTTTGGCTAGGGCTACGTCATCCTGAGTACATGGTTGCGCTGGCCTTGCGCAGACACGTAGCGAACATCAGCCGAGGCATGATTTTCGTATGCCCCGAAGCATTGGCCATGGTGGAAGAGATGCACCGCCCTAGCGCAGCCAACGAGCAAGAGCATCCTCAACTCATCGGGCGAGCGTGAATCATGGATCTGTATATCTGCGAGAAGCCAGCCCAAGGCAAAGACCTTGCAGGAGTGCTGGGCGTGCGCCAGTACAACGATGGCTACATCACAGGCGGCGACATCGCCGTCACCTGGGGCTTTGGCCATCTGTATGAGCAGCTGATGCCCGAGGACTACGACCCACGATATGAAGGCTATGAATCCTGGGATGACCTGAGCCTACTTCCGTTTGTTCCTTCGTCATGGGGTTACAAAATGAAGGAAAAAACGGCCAAGCAGACCAAGACCGTGTTGGGCTTGATCCAGAAAGCTTCGACCGTGTACATCTCTACGGACTTCGACCGTGAAGGTGAGGCCATTGGCAGAATCTTGTTGGCTCAGGCCAACTACAACGGTCCAATAAAGCGGGTGTGTCTTACCGCTTTGGATAACCAGAGCATTAAGAAGGCGCTAGCCAACGTCAAAGACGGCAGTGAAACCCTTCCGCTCTTTCATGCGGCATTGGCCCGAAGCCGCGCAGATTTCCTTGTCGGGATGAACCTGACTCGCCTGTACACCGCATTGGCAAGATCCATTGGCTTCCGCGAGATATTGAACATTGGTCGCGTGCTCACAGCAACGGTCAATCTGGTGTGTGAACGCGAGCGCGCCATCGCAAGCTTCCAACCTACCCCCTTCTGGACCATTCAAGCCCAGGTCAACACGCCCAAGGGGAGCTTCAAGGCCAGCTGGAAACCTCCGCAGGCTCATGCGGATGCCAACGGCAGATGCAATCAAGGGGACTTTGCCCGTGCCGCTGCACAGGCATGCAATGGTGCTGCTGCTCAGATTGTTCGCTCGGAACAAAAGCCAGAGTCGGAAACCGCCCCCCTGCTGTTCGATCTCACATCGCTACAGCAATACGCGAACAAGCGCTGGGGCTACACCGCCGATGAGGTGCTGGCTATCGGACAGGCACTATACGAAAAGCACAAGCTACTGACCTACCCGCGATCTGACAGCCGGTATCTGCCTCAGGATCAGCAGGGAGAAGTGCCTGATGTACTAAGCGCCATGGTCAAAACCGACCCAAGCATTGCAGGCCTTGTGCAGCTGGTCGATCCCGAGCGCAAATGCCGTGTGTTCAATGACTCTAAGGTTACGTCACACCACGGCATCATTCCCACCTTTCAAGCCGGTTCAATCGCCAGCCTGAATGAACAAGAGCGCAATATTTATGACATCGTGCGCCGTTACTACCTGGCGCAGTTTCTACCTGCACATGAGTACCTGCGTTCGGAAATCACAGTCCAATGCGGCCCTCATCTATTCGTGGCCACTGGGAACGTGACCACCAGCCCTGGTTGGAAATCGGCCTTCGGCAGTGACAACGACATCGACCCCCCGGACGAAGAAGTTGCAGATGAACAGGAGGGCACCGGTTCTGCTGCGCTTCCGGCAGTGGTTCCGGGTGATGCCTGCATCCTGGCCAAGACCGAGCTGGGCGAAAAAGTGACGCGCCCGCTGCCCTATTTCACTGAAGCCGCATTGCTTGGCGCGATGGAGAACATTGCGCGCTTCGAAACCAACGAGCAGTTGCGGAAGGTCCTCAACGAGAAATCAGGCATTGGCACCCCAGCCACCCGCGCAGGAATGATTGAGGGTGCAGTGGTGCGCAAATTTTTCGTTCGTAAGAAACGCGCTATACGCGCGACGGACAAGGCCCATGCGCTCATGGCCATCCTCCCACCGACAATCAAACAGCCGTCGATGACCGCCTTGTGGGAGCAAGACTTGGACCGTATTGAGGACGGGACGATTCCTGTGGCCGCGTTTGAAGCCAAGATTACAAACTGGGTCTGCTCGATGGTCAACCAGCTCAAGGCTGCTGCTCCAGTCCTGTCACAAGCGGACGGCCCGATGGCCAAAGCCTTTGAAGCCGCCATGCCCCAGAAGCACGAATGCGTATTCGGCTGTGGCGGCCAGATGATGCGCTTCAAAGGTTCCAACGGGATGTTCTGGGGTTGTCAGAACGCCGAATGTAAGAAGACCTGCAGCGACAGTCGCGGCAAGCCGCAAAAGCCGCTTGCCAGCGATGAAGACGCACCCGACTGTCCAACCTGCGGCGGGCCTACCAAGCTGCGCAAAGGCAAGCCTAAGGACGGGAAGCGCGCCCAGAACTTCTGGGGTTGCTGCAACTATCCGAACTGCAAAGGGATTCTGCCCTTCGTCAAGCCCAAGCCTGGTGCCAAGGGAAAGCTAAGGATCTTCAATAGCTAAGGCTCTTCTAGGCAAGTTCTCACACATCGACCACGCAGATCCAGGCGGACTTGCATTTTTCCCATGCGCTTTAACTTGTTGTGAAGCTCCAGCTTCACGGCCCCGCCCTCAGCTCCATTGAAGAAACTGCATTCACCTCGAAGAAGGAAATTAATGTCAGCACGTTCAGTCGCTCTCAAATCCAGCGTTGATCTCTGTCCCTGTCCTGCATGTGGCAACCGAACGCACTTCAACCTGCACTCCGAGCGCGGAGGCGAGGAGTTCAGCGAAGTCTGGTTGAGCTGCATCTGTGGCCAGGACCCGCCGAGCACCTTTCGTGTTGAGGACATCTGGGGAGGACTCAGTGTGCCAATGCTGGTCACAGCTATCTATCAATGGAATAGCTGGCAGCGCGCTCCTCTCCCTGGCCAAGGGACTGATCTCGATATGGAGCTTGTCCAAGAATGACCTATTTGCAACGTTTCAAGCCTACAGATGATGACTTCGAGGCCTGCACACATGTGGTCAATGACCGGCCGATCATCGGCGTGAATGCCAAGAACAACAAAGCCAGAGTTCTGGCCATTACCGGAAGCCAGGGTGCTGCAGATGAGCACGAGAGCATCGGGAACGCCTTTCTCTTCGCGGAAGCGGGCACGGTGTTTCATCAGTGCGGCAAATCACCACGCGCAATGCTTGAGGACTACACCGCAATGCTGGCTCTGTTTGACGTTATGCATGCGATAGCCCAGGCCTTGCCTGCGGATGCGCGCGAGCGCGCCGAATCGCTCGTTGGCGTGCTTGAAAAAGCCCACCCGCTACTACCCCGCCCGAATGTAAAAAAAGCTGCCGCAGCCCTTCCTGTGCATTCTGGCTTTGCACCACCCTCAATCACAGCTGAAAGCGCTACATGAATTTCCACCGAGTCATCAACATGACAGTGCTCATCGCGTCAGTACTGCTGCTCGCATGTGCCGCAGTCGCCTTTTACGGCGCAACAAACAGCGCGGATGCGTCAAGTGCCCGCGCCCAGGTGCTTGCCGGAGTCTCGTCGGTTGTTGCCCTGGTGCTGACCTTCATCGCCAAGCTCCAGGCCAACAAGATCATCAAGCTCAAAGTCGCCATCGCTTCATTGAATGTGGAAAAGGCAATTCTTGTGTCGGGCGTCAAACGCTGATTTTTTTGGAAATTTGAATTCTCAATGCTGCTTCATCTCATTCCACGCTTGTACGCCTTCCGCTCAATTGAAGGCGAATGCTCCTTGATCGATTTTGAATGTCCGACGCTCGGCATATTTCTTCGAAATGGACATGAGCTGGTGGCAAGGCGTCCATACCCCAACAAGAACTACCTGGTGGGTTGCCGCAAGGTCGGCCAAAAAGCCATCAACGGACTCTTGATAGAGTCTCCCACTCGCATCAACCAGCTCACGACCATCACACGATGGGCAGTAGGCGCGGAGCGCGTTGTAACCCATAAGGTCCAATACGTGATCTTGGATTCCGAGATGGATGCGATTACTGAGAGCATGGTCCTGTGGCACACAATGTCTCCCAGCCTTGGCGGATTCGGAAACCGTTGGCCATCAGCTGCACAAAATTGGACACCCGCATCAGCTCAACCGCGCATGGAGTTGGTGCCTCGCTACCGTGACGGGAGCATCCAGGACAGTTTGGATGAGGCTGGCCGCATCACAGAGCGTTCTGAGATCTTCCATCTCCACACAGTAGAACGTGAGCGCGTTCTATTCAGAAGTGAGACAGATCTGTACAGCAGGAATCCCACTGCAGAAATGGCATTTACTGCTCCTGCATGAGCTTGTCGCTTGGGCACCCGTCATGCGCAAAAAAGGCCTGCAGCTCCCGATGAGCGCAGGCCTTTGTCATTGGCAGCTACTGAGCGTTACTGCAGCGCGGCTGGCTGCGAACGCCCGCCTGCATCATCGATGCCGATCAGCTGGACATTAGGCTTTTTTGCATCGCCAATGCGGTTCAGCGTCAGGCGATCACCAGTAACCGCTTTCACCTCACCGTCTACCGTCCATTCATAGGACCTCATGCGGCCATCTTCATCTTTGCAGGATGCATAGAAGAGCCAGGAGCCTACTGTTTCTCGCTGTGTCAGCGTGCATGTTGGCAGAGTGTTTTCTTTCACACTGATCCGCACCTTTGCCTCAGCTTCCTCACCCATTTTGCTGCGGATGCTGAACGCTACATCGTGATTACCAGCATTAAGAGTGATTCGGCCATAGTGTCCCGCGACATCCAGCTTTTCACCATTCACGGTGAACGAGCGTGTGTCGATGCGGTCAAGCGGATGGCCACCAGTCACATATGGTCGTAGCAGGACATCCAAGGGGGCGCGGTTGATTGCGTTCGACCCAGAGTACTGAAGTTCCACCTTGTAGGGGGCAGACTCAGCGATTGCCAGATCTTGCTTGATCACAGTCTCATGGCCACGGGCATCTTTCACAACAACGCCAATTTCATACACACCGTCTTCAAGGATCTTGAAGGTGCGCTGTGTCGCCTTGCTAGAGTCCGTAATGACTGCCTTGGTAGGAAGAGTCCAGCTATAGGTAGGCTCTTCAAGGTTGCCACTGAATGCGATAGGCCGGATCTTGACCGTCACCTCTGAAGGTGCAACCTTTGCGGTTCTCTTGATCTCCAAGCCAAAGGTTGGCCACACATACTCCCAAACCTTTGTCTTGAAAACGTAGGTGGACTCAGCCCCATCTTCACGGAAACCTTGTGCCCATGCCGTGTAGGTCACGTTAATCGTTTGCGATGCAAGATCTTCATCACTGGGGGTGTATTGGATGGATGTGCCCTTCTGAACAGTTCCATTCGGTAGAGTGAACTCGCCATCGAACGACAAATCCATGTCTCGATACGGAGGTGTCACCCGTGCAGCCAGTTCATAGGTCTTTCCCTTCTCGACCCGAATTGGGCCATCGACGTAGACGCGCGGCGGCTTCATCTTCAGGAATTCCACAGTTTTTCGAACAACGCTGTAGCCACTCATGTCCTCTGCAGGCGCTTCCTTAGAGCGCGCTCTGGCCACCAAACGCACTCGGGCCACTTCAGACTGCTTGATCTCGAACTGGGTAGATCCTTCATTGAAGGTTTCTCCGTTGTCTACAGACCATTCAACTACTGCATCTCCTGTGTTCATTGGCTTCCCATTGAGCGTTAGGGCAGCTGTGACCTTGGCGGTACCACCCACGTAGAAGGCTTGAGCACCTGTGAGCACAAGTTTCGGTTTGTCGTAAGCAATGACTTCCACTGGCTCCGAATACTTGGACTTCAGCGAATTAGCATTGACCACCTTTGCGCGGACCTGATGTGTACCTTTGTCGAAGACATTCACAAACATGAAGCGTTGTGATTTGTTCTTGACATCGTGCGCCACCCAGCTCTTTCCACCATCAGAACTGACCTCCCAGGCAACATCGCCCACAGCGCGCATATCCAAACGCTCATCGATGCTCAGCTTGAAGGTGTTCGTGAAGGGGGCTTCTCCAGACGTTCGACGGCTAGATATGGCTGATGTGATCTCTCCGCCTCGTGAAATGGTGACGAAGGCACCTTGAGGCGACTCTGCCACTCGCTTGTAGCCAGGTACAGGACTTTCTAGCTCAGCTTCGGCCACGAACCGCAGAGCCGTCGAATCTAAACTGCCAACATCGACATTGAATACAGCCTCGCCAGTTTCAGAGATCGCAACTGGTGCAGCAAGCTCTTCGCGCTTGTTGTAAGTCATGACTCGCACCAACCTCACCTTCCACTTCCCCATTGTCTCGGGGGTATAGGTCGAAGAGGTTGAGCCTCGGTCGCTCATCGTGACCACCACCTTCATGGGCGAGGTGTTAACAGCTGTGTCTGAATCCAGTTTGATGACTGGCTTCACACTTTCGCTGGGCGCTGCATAGACGCTGTACACGACCTCCTGTTTCACACTAGGAAGTGCGGTAAAGGCCGCTGCAACCTTGTACTTCGTGACTTCCCACAGATTACGGGCGTCCGCATTCAATCGTCGAAAGGTCGAATTGTTGGACAGGCCCATCGACTGCTCAATTTTTGCCTGTTCCAAGACTTCAGTACCACGCGCGATGGATAGGTCCAGAGCGGCACGTACCGACTTGATTTCGACATCACCGATGTACCCGCCCGCCATCGGAACAACCAACACGTTTTCAGCGTCTGGTACCAAGCTCTTGGAGTTGATAAGGATCTCGGGCTTAGGTGGGTTCACCGCCGTCAGGTTGATTGACTGCTCATTGAGCTTGATTTCAGCCCCAGTTTTGGTAAACAGACTCACGCGCCAGGAGATCGGGTGCACCCCCTCAGACGAGACAACGCCACGAAGATAGGGCGTGTCAGACCGCTCATCTTGAACCAGCCCTGGTGGGGTCTTGATCCAATCAACAAAGCAATAATTGCTCGCTTGCTCAGTTGACCGAGTGGCAGCATCTTGAATCGCCGCATCTCTGTTCATTGTGAGACTGCATTTGTAGCCATCTTGAATCTTCAGCCTCACACCGGCATCAGTAATTGAATGAACCACATTGGATATATCATCGGTAGCAGCAAGTGATACAGATCCCAAAGCAGATACCGAGTTCACCGATGCTATACCACTCTGCACCTGATTCTTTTTCCCTTTGCTGTCGTACACATACAGCGAAAATGAAACACCCTCCCTTCCGACTTGATTCATACGACCAATGAGGTCAACACCATTCGCCACATCGACCTGAATACTGTCACCAACAGGTTTTGAAAAAAAGTCCACGAGACAAACCGGAGCAAGAAGATTGTTTGCCGCCTTCGCCTTCGTCTCTTGCGTAGTCAGTTGGCACGTTGCTGATGTTTCTGGTCGAAGAGCAACAGTGTAATTCTCAATTCCCTGAACAATGCTACGCGAAGGGAAGGTGACATCTATCTCTGGCTTCCACATCGTTACTTCACCAACAACGATTGGAGAATTCGGGGCGGAAGAGGAAACCAGGATATTCGCAACACCTTTTTTGAATTGAGCACCAGGCTTTATATCAAATGCAATTTTGCTTTCGTTAGAACCAAAGTTGTAGTCCTTGATAACAGTTTTAGTTTCCCCTGGCGAAACTTCAACACCATTAACGCGAACGGGTGCCTCTGAATCTGATCTAAGCGTCAAGAAGATGTCATAGACACCAACAACGTTAGATCCATCTTTCAGTGTAAATTTTTCCGTTTCCAGGATTTTCTTCCCGCCTTCCAGCACGTAATCGCCTTCAAAAGCCGGAATCGAAATCTTTGAAGAATTTCCCTTTAGTGCGATCTGATTCGGCTCATACTTGAAAGTCACACTTTTCTGGACCTCATTTCCTTGACTATCTTGAGCCTTGATGCTTAGAGTATATTTTTCATTCTCCTTCATACTTGGAAACATCACTGGGTATTCCAGAGCATAATTTCCCGCAGAAAGTGAACGCACAGTCAAAAAAACGTTCTCATTGGACGCCCCGCCCTTCAGGTTTACCTCGGTTATTCTGGGGGTTTTGTCCAGTGCATCACTCAAGTTAATCTTGACATCATCAAGTGTCGAAATCGAGGTTCCGGCAACAATGTTCAGAACAGGCGGGGTCGAATCAATCGCATAAACACCATCAACACTTTTTTCGACAGAGTTACCATAATTATCCAATGCTCTCAATGAAAAAGTGTATTCTCCATCAGGAAGAGACTTATATGAAATCGTGAGATTATGGTCGTTACCTGCAGATGTTCTTCCACTGACTTCGGCAATTTCCGTCACCACTCCACTTCTATTATTTTTTGCATCGATATATCCCTTATTTAGTCCCATCCCATATGAGGTTGTGCCTGGCTCATTTACAGTAAAAACAAATTCCTTTATTTCCCGGATATGGGATACAGATGTTATCGTCGGACTCTTCTTATCCCAGTAGAAAAATCGCCCATTTCCTGACAGTGAAAGCTGGCCGTCTGACGCTCTTTTAAATACGCCATTAAATGAGTATGCACCATGCGAATCTGAAGTGTTAAATGGAAAATCAACTTCCATTTCACACGAAACTTCACCAGCCGGAATTACGCATGAAGGCTTACCTTGCGAAACCTGAATGTCATAGCCTCTAGGTGCCTTGATATGAAATCGGAGACGTGAAACTTTGGTATCTGCAGGAACATTTTTATCTTTCGTGTAGAAAGTATTAGCCCCCCAACCATATCCATCAATATATGCCTCCGTGAACTGTGGCTCCGGTGCTGACTGCAAAGGGTCAATCTCAGCATTTGGCACCGCCATTGACTTACAAGCATGTGTTGACGTATTAGTCCACCTATGCGTTTCGTTTGGGAAGTTGCCGAGTTCATTTACAGGCCCATCCATCACCAAGTAAGCATAATCTTCATCTGCTGTCAATACGGTTTTTGCGACTCCCATATTTGCAAAGTAACCGCCCCAGATCGGGTCAAAATCTCTCGATTGATTTTTTTTGACGCGATACAAGGCTTTTGCTGGATTGAACTTAACAATATTCTTTCCGTTGCTTGGACCAACAAATCCCTTCAACGCAGGAATATCAAGAAAGTTGCTTGTTGAATTGGGGTCATAAAGACCCATAAACTCCGGCGTATCAGGACAGGCTGAATTTACATACAACGCTCTTTCTAATGTTGAAGTGTTGCCAGCAATATCATTAATTTTGAACTTGAGTCTATATTTTCCATTATCAACATTGAATGTATTTGCAAAGAAAGTTCTTTTTAAGTCTATAGAATCCGAATTCTCGGCATACTGAGCATCACCAGATTTGACAACAATGCCAGAATTGGATGTCAGAAGTTCATAATTAATTGACTTGACAGAGTTGCTGTCATGAATATTGGATATGGAGACACTGGCTAAACCTGTCTGGTTATCTACTTTCGCAACGGCAATAAGACCATCGGCCATGATGCCGCCACCATAGGGGGACGTGATCGCAATTTCGCCTGCGGTCGGTGGTGTCGTGTCCACAATGACCTGATAACCATCAGTCTGAACCACCTGATTTGACGATGAAAGAAGCTCGGCCTTTACTGTGTACTTGCCTTCCCCTGGTAGCCTTAAAGTCATTACAAACCCGTAATAACTTTTGTTGTTCGCAACAACTCTGTCATTGGGTCCGACAACTGCGCTCGTTTGGGTCGCTATTTGTTTTCCAGTGGCATCAATGGCCGTCAATCTAATCTTCCGATCAATACCAGCACTGACAGTAACCGCTATATCACCGGATGGATTCAAGAAATCAATCGCTGAAGAAGCTTGAACAGTTTTTGTTTTCTTTAAAGTGTCCGTAAATTCATATTGGACAACTTCAGCATTGGCCCCATGTAGAAGGCCAGCTGCTGCAATCAGGAACAATGCACCTGACTTTCTGCGGAAATTCATACGCGTCTCCACGTAACTATGGGAGCTTTCAGTCTAGGATTCGCCCTTTGATTTCCTTGAACACCAAGTTGCCCTTCCTGGGCGGAAATGAAAAAGGCCCGCAGCTCCAAGAGCGCGGGCCTTATTTGGTAGCTACAGAGGCTTACTGCAGCGCAGCTGGCTGCGAGCGCCCGCCTGCATCATCGATGCCGATCAGTTGAACATTGGGCTTCCTGGCATCACCGCTGCGGTTCAGCGTCAAGCGATCACCAGTAACCGCTTTCACCTCACCATCCACAGTCCATTCGTAGGTTTTCATGCGACCATCCTCGTCTTTGCAGGATGCATAGAAGAGCCAGGAGCCGACTGTCTCACGGCTTGACATGGTGCAGGTTGGAGGCTGGTTCTCCTTCACCGAGATATTGAGCTTGGCCGTGGCCTCGCTGCCCATCTGACTCACAACCTTGTACTGAATGTCGTGCTCACCCGCCTGCAGGACGGTTCGGCCATAGAAGCCAGTGACGTTCAGCTTCTCACCGTTCACGAAGAACTCCCGAGTCAGGATGCGATCTTGCGGATGCCCACCCGTCACATAAGGGCGCAGCAGAACGCTCAATGGTGCGCGATTGATCGGGTTAGAACCCGAGTACTTCACCTCTACTGAGTAAGGTGCAGCTTCACCGATCAGGATGGTTTCCTTCAGCTTTGCAACGTTACCTCGCGCATCACGGACAACCACACCGACATCAAATGCGCCAGTGGAATTGAGGACAAAGGTTCGCAGCGTGGGGAACTTGTCGTCGAGCACGGTCGCGCTTGCTGGAATGTTCCAGTCGTAGGTCGGTGATTCAAGGGTGCCCTCGAAAGCAATCGGACGAACTGTCAGCGTGATCTGAACTGGCGACACGTTTGCGCTCTTGCGGATCTGCAGACCGAATGATGGGAACACATATTCCCAAACACGCGAACGCATCGAGTGAGTCCCTTCTGCCCCCTGGTTGCGGTAGCCATCAACCCAGGCGGTGTATTTTGTCTCGACTCGCTCTGCCGACAAGTCAGCTGCAGTGGGCGTATAGGTTGCCGACTCGCCGTTGACGACCTTGCCGTTCGGCAAGGTGAAGGCACCGGCCATCTTCACATCCATCGAAGGGTACGGAGGTGTGATGCGCGCATTGAAGGTGTATGTCTTGCCCAATTCGATTCGTGAGGGACCCGTCACGTAAGGACGGGGCGGCTTCACTGGCAGAAAGTCAATGCTCTTGTTCACGACATCGAAAGCATAGGCATCGCTGCCTGGTGCATCAATGGATCGAGCGCGAACCGATAGCTTGATCCGGGCTTCCTTGGCTGAGGTCAGCTGAAACGTATCTGTACCCTTTGCGTAGGTCTTCCCACCATCCTTAGACCATTCAATCACGACGCGATCTTTGCTGATGTAGTCCTTACCAAATTTGAATTTGGCGCTCATCGTGGCCTTGGAGCCGATGAAGTGCTGCTGCGCGCCAGTCAGTTCAAGCTTGGGCTTGTCATAGGCGATCACATCCACGATTTCTGTGTACTTTTCCTTTGCAGAGTTGATGTTGGTGATCTTGGCCCGGACCTTGTACTCACCTTTCTCGAAGGTACGCATGAACATCATCTTGCGCTGTTCCGGCTGAACGATCTTCTCCCAGCTAGATCCCCGGTTGCTGCTGACTTCCCAGACGACAGCGCCGACCGCACGCATATCAAGAGCTTCATCCAGTGCCAACTTAAATGCTGTCACGAATGGAGCTTCGCCCGAAAGGCGTCGCCCTGTCACGGATGCCCCAATCGCATTACCTCTCAACACAGTAATGAATGTCGGCACTGTTGATTCTTCAGTTCGTTTGTAGCCTTCTATCGGAGATACAAGCACCGCCTCTGCGATGAAGCGCACCGATGCTGCATTCACATTGTCCAAACCAACATTAAACGTGGCCACGCCGTCAACGGTTTCCACATAGTCCGTCATTGGCTCTCGCTTGTTGTAGGTCATGAGCTTGACCAAACGGACCTTCCATTTGCCCATGTTTGCGTTATAGGCCTCTGCAGGCTTATATCGGTCACTCATCGTCACCTTCACCTTCATGGCTTCAGTGTCCACAGCCTGGTTCGAATTCACCGATACAACCGGCCTCATGCCAAGCGATGGGCCTGCCACGATGCGGTAGACCTTCTTGGTCTTCACTTCAGGCAGCAACGTGTAGTTGACGTTGACGGTGTACGGTGTTTCAGTCCAAAGGGGCCGCTCGTCGGTATCAATGCGGCGGTATAGCTGGCTCTTGTCAAATCGGCTTGGCTCCGCAACACCTGACTCAAGAACGTCAGTGCCTCGCATGATGCTCACATCAAGTTGAGATCTCTCAGAAGTGATGGTCACGTCACCTACATAGCCACCCGTGTGAGGCACCACAAGCAGGCTATCGTTGACGACGTGTGGGGAGGTAATCTCTACCGTAGGAACGGAAGGATCAACGACCGTAATAGGCTGTGATTGCTCATTCAGGACAATCTGTTGTCCTGACTTGCTGAACATCGAGATTTTCCACTTCAGCTCAGTCGCGCCCTTGTTCGGGATGTTGCCCTGCAGCAGGGGAACTTCGACTCTCTCAGCTTGGCTCAAGCCTACAGGCAGCTTTGTCCACTCCACCCAGCAGCTTGGGCTTGCTGCGATGTTCATCTTGGTGCTGGCATCGAGCGCGGCCTTCTCAGCGCCTTGCACGAAGAGACACACTGGACCTTCAACCTGCTTGACGCGAGTGTCAATTTCCTGAATCCGACGAGTCACCTTCGAGAGATCGGTGATCGTGGCTATTTTCACCGAACCCATTGGCGATGTGACGTTTAGCTTGCCACTGCCGTTACCAACGAGATACTTGGTGCCGTTGGAGGCATACATGTAAAGAGCAAACGTCATGTCGTTGCTCCCCAGCTTGGATGCCCTACCTTGCAGGTTGATGGTGCTCTTGTCTTTCTCAGTAGATTGGTAATCCCCCTCTGGAATCTTGTCCCAACCCAGCAAACACACTGGGGCTGTGATGGGATCAGCGGTCTTGGCACGGGATTCATCCGTACTCAGGGCACACCGGCTCCCATTAGCAGCGTCATTCACTGCATTCGTTGTGTACACATCAATGCCCTGACGCACGGACGCAGATGTTCCTGTGAGCTTCCCAGCTGGCTTCCAGACGTTGATATTCGCAATGAGGACCGGGGAGTTCGGAGCTGAGGTTGTGACCAGCAAATTGGATGTGCCCGTTTGGCCATCCACTGCTGCAGACACGGACAGGCTGATCTTGCCACCTGTGCTGGCGAAGTCGTGGGCAGGCATCACGACAACAGTTTGGCCAGGTTCGACAACGAAACCGTTGACCTTCAGCGGTACTTTGGCATCCTTGCGCAGCGTGGCCATGATGTCATATCGGCCCGACACAACCGTACCATCGCGCATTGTCACGGGATTGGAGTCGATCACCTCCTTGCCGCTGGCACGCCTGAACTCCGCTGCCAAGGCAGGGATCGACAATATGCCACTCGCGTCTGGCGACATCGTTATTTGGCGAGGTGTGTAGTCGAAGCCGAAGCTCGCTTCTCCTATATTTCCCTGATCGTCTACGCCTTGAACTGTGAGCGTGTAGCTTTCACCTTGTTCAAGACTCGGGAACATGATTGGATACTCCAAACCATAGTAATTCAGTCCCAGTGAGCGTGCCGTTAGATAAACCGTATCTTTTGTAGGTCCTCCCTCAAGCTTGATGCTTGTGACTCGCGGCTTCGCCGTAGTTTCATCATTCACAGTGAAGGTAATATCATCAAGACTTGTCACACCGCTCCCTGATGAAATGATCTTAATCACTGGCTTGGTTGTGTCGTTCGCAATGGTGAATAATTTTGGAGATGGAGCTGCAGTATTTCCCCAGTTATCCGTTGCCCACGCGTAAACATCATACTGGCCAGGGGGTAGACCTTTATAGCTTGTCGTAAATGTATACTTGTTATTTCCAGAAACGACAGATTCATGATTGAAAATAGTTTCTTTTCCAGACTTATCGACAAATCTGAGGCCTGAATGCGGAAGATTTACAGTTCCCCAAAGACTACCTGAATTTCCTTCGAAGAATTCAACAGATACTTTCTTCTCAAAACTATCATGACTGACGAACCTCTGAAATATCGGATCTTCGCCATCATAGGCAAGGGTGATATACCCCGCAGGCACCACCATTCCAGGCATATCTAACCGACTAACATTACTCAGATACTGATACATCACAACTTCGCCTGTGACGTTCCAAGGCGTATTCGTATTGATATAGCAAGACTTCTGATTCGCGGGGACATCACAGGTCTGCTGAGCGACCATCACCCTTTGTACATATGGCCGTGGTTCAACCTCAACTGCGATACCAGTCATCTTGGTATCTCTGGGAATCGTCCTTCCTGGAATATCTTTGAATCCGACTTGGATACGACCATAACCAGCGATGTCAAACTCTTGCTTGATTTTATTATGAGGTGGAGTCGTTGAAGCTGTGAAATTAGCCTGAGGAAGTCTTACATCATCACAAACCCAGAACCCGTCACTGTTCCACCGCAAAAAATCCCCAAATTGTTTATCTGGATTAATAACACCGTCAATCTTGTAGTAAACATAGTTGCTATCACTATGAATAACAGAATGACTAATAACCCCACCAGCATCGGCTACAAAATATCCGCCATAGGGTTGTGTTTCTGTGGCAGATTTGCTTTGGCTTCTTGGAGATCGATAGATGAAGCTACCTGGGTTCTGAGGAAGATTAAAACTTCCAGTAATCTCTCTATATCCCTTTAATTGCTGAACACCATACAGGTTTCCGCCATATGCTGGATCGTAGTATCCAACCGGAATTGGAGTTGCAGGGCAAATACTATCATTATGAAAGATCATCGAAGATGATGAACTATTACCTGCTTTGTCCGTCACAAAGAATGTAATCTTATTCTTTGAGTTTGCCCCCAACGAGTTGAATGCTTTGTCGAACAGATCATTGACATTAGCCCCACCGATGATTGCCTCTTTCAAGCTTTCGTTGTAACCAACATCACCAGTGTTCGTGATCAGGCCGGTTTTCGGCCCATTAATAACTTCAGTCTTGAAGTTGATAGACGATATCCCACTTGCATCTTGGACATCTTTGATACCAATATTTCTTGCTTCGGTTGTACCGAATTTAGGTATCCCATCACCCTGTATTCCACCACCATATGGAACGCTCCAGAACCACTCACCCGTTCTAGGTGGTGTCCTGTCAACAACAAACTCGGTTTGTGTTGTCTGAACAATTTTGTTCGCTGATGACAGAGTGTCTTGACGGGCTACAAAGGTTCCTTCTGAGGGAGAGTTGAACCTCAGAATAGCACCGTAGTAAGACTTTGAATCGACAACAATCTTGCTGTTGAAACCCAACAACTCGCTTGTTTTGCTTTCGACTTCAGCACCAGTATCTTTTCGAAGAATGGTGATTTTCACCTTTCGATCTGTTCCAGCGCTTGCATAAATATCAAGAAAGCTATCGGGGTTTATGTACCTGTTTTCAGCAAGTACTTCTCGCACTTGGCCGTTGGCTTGACTGAACTTGTATTGCAGCACATCTGCGTGCACAGAACCTGCCGCGCCCGCCACTAGGGCTGCGGTAGCGTACAGGACCACCTTTTTTACGCTTTTCATGGAGTTCTCCACGGACTTATAGATGGTGTCAAGGCTAAACACGCATCTTCAATAGTCGGCCCGTGGGGCGGCCCATCTTGGTCAGCAAGTTCCTTCTGCTGAACCAATACGTACAAAAAAACGCTCTTACGGAAAGAGCGTTGTAGATCTCATGTCAATCGAAAAGTAGCGCCTGGTTCAGCTTAACCAGGCTCGCCATCTTTTGGCTTTTGCTGCTGTTGCCTACGTTCTGCGGCTTCAAGATCTCGCTTCTTTTCCGCCTCATTGGCACGCGCTCTTTCAAGCCGCTCTTCTGCCATAGCTTCTTGCCTAACACTGCCATCGCGTCGATTGCAAAAGCTTTCCGTCTCGGAAATGCATTCAGCTCTGGCAGCTTCATATGCCGCACGGGCTTGTTCTACATCTTTACTCATGGTGTTGTCCTCCTTGTTTGTTCGGTGGACGGGTCACTCTACAGAATCAGGCGCGCGAGCGCTGCGCAATACGGAAAACGCTATGCAATAGTAGGCCTTTGTGGACAAACTGCCCCTTCCAAAGAAGGTAGGACAGAGTTTTCGCATGCGAAAAAGAGATCATGCGCAGTGCGCAGCATAGCTCTCCAGCAGCCAACAGGCTGCGCCTTCAATGTCTCCTCAACTTCGGAGACGGTGAATCTTCCCTGGCCACGATGACCTTTAGTGTCACTTCTATAACGAGCATCAAGAGTGCAATGCATCCGACCAGTAGAAATGCATGCAACACAGGCACACCACCCGGCATGTCCTGTGCTACCAATTCAAGAGTACCCCAGATCTGCTGCCACATCAGAAATGCATTCCTTCTATCTGAACATTACCTTGTACGGATCAACACCCGTAAGCATGCGCGCGATCCAACCGGAGGCAGGTAGGCTGACAAAGAACATCGTCAGCATGATCAACACATAAGGAACATCAAATGCAGCTTGTGTGAAGAACACAGCTGCCCACAATACAAATGCAATGCTGACGGAAATTGTTCGCTTCCACATACCCAGTTCCTTCTCCCTGTCTTCCCCGCAACTCTCTCATCGCGTCACAAACCTCTTAAACAACAGACTCACGCTGGCCGTTTGCCTTGATGAGTTCGACCAGCTGCTCTCGGTCAATCGACCAACGCTCAATGGTCGATGTCCCCGTGCCCTTGTATGCGTTGTTGTGCTCAAACTGGATTTCCAGCATGACTGCTTCCTTGCCATGTGGCACGAGGACAATTTCACGCGATGTGTCAACGTGCGTGCTAGATGTCTCATGAAAGTAGTCCACCAATTTGAGCTTGCCGCTCGGTGCTGGATCTCTAGTAACTGCCATGTGATCTCCTTGTATTACTTTGCGGTAGCTTCTGGTCCAGTGGCATCGCCTCGGTGGCTTGGCGCTTGGCGATGTTCATGTGTGTTTGCGCATTCAGTTGCGCTCCGCATGTATCTGTTCCAGCTTATACATATCTTCAACAATAAACTTGTACGTTTCCAAAGTTTGCGCAGGAATTTTCGGTATTTGCTGTGCGACCCTGTGCAAAGTTTCACGACCATTAATCAATCGGCTTTCCTTCAGCAATTCTGCTATTTGCTTTACGTATTGCCAAACCTCGTCCTGTTTAAGGTGCCTAAGTGCGAGTCCAACGTAGTATTCAAATGCCCATTCCTGACCAATTTCAGAAAGATGTATGTTGGCATCTTGCTCATCACCTTTATACCCAAGCAATGCTTCCTGTCTGTCCTCTCCATAAAGGCTCTTGCAATGCAGATAGTCAGCTGCCATGCCAGATGCTAGGGTCATGATTGTGCCAACCCTCGCGGCCACAGCCATGGACATGGGCGTTTGCCACGCTGTATGCCCTTGACCATTTTCCGAAGCTTCGATAGAAATCTCTGTGACGTGAAACCCGCATGACATGGCCATCACAGCGTGGCCAGCTTCGTGATATGCAGTGATTTCGAGCTGCGATCTTTGTGTCATTTTGCTTTCACTGATGCTCTAAAGCGGAATCCTGATCTTATGCGTAGGTCTACTCTTGAAGCCAACTCGCACTGGTCTGGTGAGTCACTGTTTCTCCATCGACAGCTGCCGTAACCACGGCCTCACAATACCCACCCAACTCGACTGTCACGCCACACATTGCTGCCGCATGAGCTTCGCAATAGTTCGGGAAGACTGCGACATCTACGCGTCCAGTGCGGCTATTGAAGCTCACGCGACACGGACCTTCGTGCTCTTCAGAAACATCCGACCAAGCGACACCACCGACCCAGGTTTCGCCACTTCCGGCAATTACTCGTCTGGAATATTGAGGCATGGTGATAGTGCTCCCTTGATCAAGACTTGAGACTCTGGGCACTGATGGCCTTCTCACGCTCAACGCCGCGAAGCAGTTTTTCCAAATCTGCAATTCGGTCAAAAATTTCTTCGGCGCAGGCCTGCGGACAGACTGGACTGATTGCAAAGCTGTGAAGCCGCTCAATAGTGCTGGTCAACACGTTCAGGCGATCAGTTGTCAGGAGAATCGCACCGCTGATGGATGTCACAACATCCATCGTGGTGGGCTGGCTCTTTCCAGCCTGCTCTTCTTTTGGAGTGGGTAAGGTGTGGTTGAACCAATCTTCATGTAGCCCAAGGTCTTGAGCCAGCTTGCGTGCAGCAGCCTCACCAAAAGGGTGAGCTGAACTGGTCATCTGGGATACGCGTGCCTTGCTGATGCCAGTGGAACGCACAAATTCAGCTGCTCGCCCGTAATCATGGTCAATGAGGTAATTTAGGCGGGCTTTACGGTGTGCATCATTCATGGGTTATTTCTCTAAATCTCTGGATCAAACAGAAGTGCATTTCTTAGTCCCAGAATAATGCGAGTGCAACCGCCCCCAGACCAATCAAACCCATTCCAAAACCGAACCAAATTTTGTACCAATCAGAAAGCAGTAGTTCATCTGAAACTAAGCCCGTAACCACAACACCCACGCCCAAAAAAATTGCGACGATACCAACTGACTTAATTCTCGCCTTACGTTGACCCGCAGGGCTTTCCTTTTCAGCGCGAATCGCTGCATCCATTTCATCAGCGATTGCTTGAATCTCTGGATTGTGAAATTTGGCACCTTGCCATTCTTTAGCTGTGACGTATGCCCATGAAATCAGTACCAAGCCAGCTCCCAAGCAAAGCACGAACGGCCAATGACCAAAATTCCAAAGTGCGGTCTGAATGACAACTTCGCCATCTTTTTCAAGAGTCGGCATGTTCAGGCCTGTGCAGCCCAGAAGAACAAGCAGAACGCCGATCATAAATCGGCCCCCTGCCACTCGAAAAATCCAAGCCCAAATACTCATGATGGCTTTCCATTCAGCCCGCCAAGGCAATACGGCCCCATCCCCTGCGCAGGGGAAGTGCTCCATTTTTTCTCGCGCATCGTGCCTTGATCGATCATTTGTAGCTGTCTTGATCTCGCGCCTGGGCGTTCAAATCATCAATTGCTGCATCGGACAGAAGGACGCGCAGATCAGTTGAGCCAAGCATCACATAGTCGTCCGAAATCTCATTGCAACCCGCCTCTTCAAGCAACTTCGTTGCCTTCTTTGTGAGTCGCTTGGGCTTCTGTCCCATCCCAAGCACCAGGACATTGATAGCTTCAATTGTTCGCAAATCAAATTTGCGCACCGATCCATTGGCAACGGAAAAGCCTGCTTCCCGCAACTTCGCTTCACTCTCTTCGAGATCGCGCTGCAGTTTCAGCAAGTGACGCTTTGCAGATGAGGGGGTCATCGATGTTCCTTGCTTACTCGGTGATGGCTTCCAGGCCATCCCATTCAATGACTGCACAGCGAATGCCCACCCCGGCCAACACACGAAGAGCCTGTTCGGGCGTGTCGAATGAAGAGCGCCCATTGGGCCGCATGAGTAAGGCATCGTCGCTAGTGACACTCCACCCGCTCTCCAAATGGAGGATTCGCAGCGTGTCAGGGTCAGCAGCTTGCACGAATGCTTTCAACAATAGCTTTTTCTTCATGTATCTTTCCTGCCTCCTTCAACTCTTCCTGTCGCGCTCTTTTTTTCTTATTGGTGACGTACAACGGACATCCGGTACTCTGCGCCACTGCCATCGATGGCAATGCGTGTCTCTGTGCCAGTGGACACAACTTTCTCAATGTGTTTTTGCCAACCATCACCTGTTTCGATGTCAACAACTACGTGCGCTGTGTTGTCTGCGTTGAACCGCACGACCGTAGCAAAAATTGAGAATGCATCGGGCACACCGAACTCTTTACTGATGACCGGCGTGCCTACGAGTGACACTAAAGCACGCGATTTGACGAAGGCATTTGATGCGCTGTATTTCGCAATGGAAATGGTCGCTTGCGGTAACGTTTCAGCGTCTTGCCATACCTGGTTTGCGCAAATCAGCGTTTTCGAGAAACGACCGCCGAAGGTTCCATTGCTCACATGGGCGCAAGACTCTCCCTCCACCTGTGCGGCATGAACAGCGCTCACGGTCGCAGCAATCAATGCCACCGTGGCAACCGTCTTAACTCGCATCCAACTTCTTTTCATTGACTATCCCTGTCTGTCGATCTTCAAATTATCACTGGCCCGTGCTCTCGTGCTATAGGCCTGCCGTCCTGGCGGCCTGTAGCACGTTCTTCAGAACGCTTCTTGGGGTCTACCGATGTGTGATTTCCTTTGTCAGCTCAGGGGTTGGCTATCTGCTCGCCACACCGTCAGCATGTGCTCAAACCAGCCAGGATCGAGACTATTCACTGCATAGGGAATCGAATCATCTGGGCAAAGCTCGCGCATCCGGCCTGATGCCAGGGCAACATAGCGGCGCTCACCACCAGACAGGACCCCAGTGCGGTCATAGTTGCCAGCCCATGCTTCACGGGCAATTTCGTCCAAGTGCTCAAGTTGAGTCATTCTTCTTTCCTTGATGTCAAAATGAACTAGCTAATTTAGCCAAGATGGCGCGGGCGTTAGCTTTAGCTTCTTGTATGCCGCCATGCATTCCTCGAGAAGTGGTCCCGGTCGTTTGAACAATTGAGTCCAGTTGCTAAGCGAGATCACCGGGGTTATGCCGCCTGCATTTGTGCAAACGGCAATGCTGCAAAGTACGCTTCATCAGGGGTAGCTTGGCTGTGTGCCTGATGGGGGCGTTGTGAATTGTAGAACTGCAAGTATTGTGCAATCCCACAGCGTGCGGCACGCACGCTGTCATAGGCTTTGAGATAGATTTCCTCGTACTTGATGGAGCGCCACAGGCGCTCCACGAAGACGTTGTCACGCCATGCCCCTTTGCCATCCATAGAGATGCGAATACCGTGGCGTTTGAGCTGTGCGGTGAAGGCTTCGCTGGTGAATTGGCTGCCCTGATCGGTGTTGAAGATGGCAGGCGTTCCCCAGCGGGCAATAGCCTCTTGCACGGCATCCACGCAAAACTGCACGTCCATCGTATTGGACAGTCGCCAAGCCAAGACCTTGCGGCTGTACCAGTCCACCACAGCGCAAAGGTACAGCCACCCTTTGTGCATTCGCACATAGGTGATGTCCATGGCCCAAACTTGGTTGGCATACGTCACGGACTTATTCCTCAACAGGTACGGGTAGATCTTGTGCTGCGGATGACGAGCACTGGTACGAGGTTGGCAGTACAGCGCCGTGATGCACATGCGCTTCATCAGCGTGCGCACATGCCTGCGGCCTACGCAATGCCCTTGGCGCTGCAACAACCCACGCAGCATGCGTGAGCCCGCAAATGGGTGGGCTACATGTAACGCATCCAAGGTGTGGGCCAACGAAACTTGCTCACTGTTTGGTGACTTGCGGCGGTAATAAATAGAGCCACGACTGATTTGCATAAGTTGGGCTTGGCGAGCCAGCGACAAGCTATGACCGCGGTCAATCATCGACCTACGCTGAGCAATCCCGCTTTGCTCAGCGCACCTTGCAAAAAATCCTTCTCTAAGGTCAGTTGACCAATCTTGGCGTGAAGCTCTTTAAGGTCGACCGCAGGGGTTGTGGGCGCAGGAGCTGCGCCAAACACGTCAGCAGCCCGCTCCAGCAGCATGCGTTTCCAATCTGCAATCTGGCTGGGGTGAACTTCATATTGCTGAGCCAGCTCAGCAACCGTGCGCTCTCCGCGCACGGCTTCTAGTGCCACCTTCGCTTTAAATACGGGGCTGTGCTTGCGTCGGGATTTGATGGTCATAGATCTCTCCAGGTTCGGCCTGTTGTCAGGTCATTTTTACGGGGAAAGATCTCGCTTAGCTAGCTGTTCAAAAAACTGGAACCACTTCTCAGATAGGAAAACATCAATCTCATGATTGCAGCACTAAAAGCCGATTTGGCAACGCTGGGCACTCAAGTGAAAGTCACAGCAGGTGCCAGAGAAGAGAGCTTGACGATTGATCTTCCAGGCGGAAAGTGGATCACGATTAAGCGCTCCCCACTTGCAAAGTATCGGAATGGCGATTCGTTCGATGTTTGGATGCCGCCCTCTAAGCCGGGGATGGGCGGTGATGTAGCGCCAAGTAAGTCGGCGCGTGAAGTGTTTGAGCTGGTGCAGCGCTATGTGGCTGCATCCATCAGTGCTTAATCAAGGAAACCAGCGGGCGATGTGACGCGGGCAATCTCAGATCAAATCGAGGCACAGGCACAAGCTTGGTTGACAGGTGCGGTTGCGAGCCGTTAAGGAGAAAACAATGAACCCTTTTGCAGCCTTTTTTAGATACACGTTCTTTCGATTCACCTTGGGGATGATCTTTCTAGGCTATACCAGCGCAACTTTCTTGACAGCTCCTGATTACATCAACGGGGAATGGCTCTTTCAATCAAGATTGTGGCCTTATGCGATGTGGAAGTGTGTCTTGATGGGTGCAGTTAGTTCAATCCTGCTCGCATGGGCTTTAGTGACTGCACGAGAGTATGCAAATGCCCCTTGCTACCCAACCTAGCAAACGAGCAATCAAGGAATTCCGTCTTTCGCCCGGGAAACTAGAGAGAGCCATGTCTACTGAACAAATCCAGGCCGAAGTTGGTCAGCAAGCCGGGGCAGCAATTGAAGCTGCTCAAGCAGAAGCCATGAAGATCATGGCCGCAGCGAAACGCCAGATTGAGAATTTGGGCCTTGAAGTTTCGCTGATTACACGTTGTCCGAACGGCTCCAAATGGCCGGTGCTGATGCTTGAGGCTGGACAGAGCTACGCCGACATTGAGGCTGTGCGAAACGGCCAGCGATAAAGAAGGAAAACATGACGCACACCTATGCGCCGAAAGCCACCATGAACCCCGTTCGACTTGATGACAACCATAACGGTAAATTCACCGCTTGGATTCTTAGCACCAGCTTTACCGGCAGCTATGAAGAGTGCCAAAGCTGGCTGAGAGGCCATGGCGAGCACATTACATGGAGCGTTAGCCCCGCGCAGGGAATGGGGCCTACGTACCACCATCTAATAGGTCTGAGCAGGCCTATGCTCTTGAACTGCACAAGCGAAGAAGCTCACAAGATCGCCGCAGCCGAAGAAATGTACAAATCGCTAAAAGCTCTGCAAGACGTTGGAATGCTTGAAGATGATTCACGAAGAAGTGGTTCCAGTTTTTTGAACAGCTAGCTAAGCGAGATCTTTCCCCGTAAAAATGACCTGACAACAGGCCGAACCTGGAGAGATCTATGACCATCAAATCCCGACGCAAGCACAGCCCCGTATTTAAAGCGAAGGTGGCACTAGAAGCCGTGCGCGGAGAGCGCACGGTTGCTGAGCTGGCTCAGCAATATGAAGTTCACCCCAGCCAGATTGCAGATTGGAAACGCATGCTGCTGGAGCGGGCTGCTGACGTGTTTGGCGCAGCTCCTGCGCCCACAACCCCTGCGGTCGACCTTAAAGAGCTTCACGCCAAGATTGGTCAACTGACCTTAGAGAAGGATTTTTTGCAAGGTGCGCTGAGCAAAGCGGGATTGCTCAGCGTAGGTCGATGATTGACCGCGGTCATAGCTTGTCGCTGGCTCGCCAAGCCCAACTTATGCAAATCAGTCGTGGCTCTATTTATTACCGCCGCAAGTCACCAAACAGTGAGCAAGTTTCGTTGGCCCACACCTTGGATGCGTTACATGTAGCCCACCCATTTGCGGGCTCACGCATGCTGCGTGGGTTGTTGCAGCGCCAAGGGCATTGCGTAGGCCGCAGGCATGTGCGCACGCTGATGAAGCGCATGTGCATCACGGCGCTGTACTGCCAACCTCGTACCAGTGCTCGTCATCCGCAGCACAAGATCTACCCGTACCTGTTGAGGAATAAGTCCGTGACGTATGCCAACCAAGTTTGGGCCATGGACATCACCTATGTGCGAATGCACAAAGGGTGGCTGTACCTTTGCGCTGTGGTGGACTGGTACAGCCGCAAGGTCTTGGCTTGGCGACTGTCCAATACGATGGACGTGCAGTTTTGCGTGGATGCCGTGCAAGAGGCTATTGCCCGCTGGGGAACGCCTGCCATCTTCAACACCGATCAGGGCAGCCAATTCACCAGCGAAGCCTTCACCGCACAGCTCAAACGCCACGGTATTCGCATCTCTATGGATGGCAAAGGGGCATGGCGTGACAACGTCTTCGTGGAGCGCCTGTGGCGCTCCATCAAGTACGAGGAAATCTATCTCAAAGCCTATGACAGCGTGCGTGCCGCACGCTGTGGGATTGCACAATACTTGCAGTTCTACAATTCACAACGCCCCCATCAGGCACACAGCCAAGCTACCCCTGATGAAGCGTACTTTGCAGCATTGCCGTTTGCACAAATGCAGGCGGCATAACCCCGGTGATCTCGCTTAGCAACTGGACTCAATTGTTCAAACGACCGGGACCACTTCTGTCAGGTCATCCAATGTATTCACGCGTGCGGATGGATATCGTGCGTTTTCGTATGCAAAAACGCAATCCATCTGAAGAGTGAGGGATTGTCTTGAAGAACTGGCGGTAGTCCCAAATTGGGACTATCATGGACGCATGCACATTGTTTCACGGGCTATCTTGACCGCCTTCTACAGCCAACCTAGATATGCCGATTCCCGTGATGCAATAGAAGCGTGGTTCGAAGTGGCGACAAAAGCGCAATGGCGCTCGCCTGCAGATGTGAAAGCCGCATTTGGCAATGCCAGCATCGTTGGCAACAACCGTGTGGTCTTCAACATCAAAGGCAACGACTATCGCCTCATTGTCGCCATCGCATACAAGATGCAATGGGCCTACGTGAAATTCGTAGGCACGCACAAGCAATATGACGCAATCGACGCTGCAACGGTCGATAATTCGAAATGAAAGGAGCCACCATGCAAATCCGCCCTATCCGCTGCGAAGCCGATTACAAGGCCATGCTGGCTGAAGTCTCGGCACTCATTGACCTTGACCCCGATGCCGACTCGCCCGAAGGCGAGCGCCTGGAGGTGCTGGGCCTGCTGGTCGAAGCATACGAGGAAAAGAAGTTCCCCATTGCAGCACCTACCCCGATTGAAGCCATTAGATTCTGCATGGAACAAGGTGGGCTGACCGTGGCCGATATGAAGCCCTACATTGGCTCTCCTAACCGCGTGTATGAAGTGCTCAACGGTACTCGCCAGCTCTCGCTGGCCATGATCCGTCGCTTGATGACGTTGGGCATCCCAGCGGAAGTCCTGGTGGGGCATGAAGACCCGGTGCACACCTGAACCTACTTCCCTTTAAACCCCAAAAGCTGTCCCAGGACAGCTTTTTTTTCGACCCTACTTTTTTGATCTTTCCGAGGTCGGCGCTGCAGCGCGAGGAAACTTGGCGAAGTATGCCGTCATGGATAAAAGCGCGCGCTTTACGTGTTGTGGGCAATGGTGCTCACAGTAAACACGGAGCTTCCTTTGCCTAAATATCTCATCTACTTTCTGTTGGCCATCACTCTCTTTCTTATGAGCACTCCTGCGCTTTAGCGGAAAGTTGACCAACAACCTTTTGGCGTGGTCTTGCGGTCGCCGCCGTGGTCAGGATCTGGCCTAGTGGGTAGCGCCTCGCGGCAGCGCTTAGTGCTCGGCACTGTCTATGGCCGGGGGTTTCATGGTCGGTCGTCGATCAGCTGCTGCAGGGTCGCCAGATGGCCCTGCAGTTCCTCGGTGCCAGTCAGGTGCACTCGGATCTAGCCGCAGGCAGCTGCTGGCCCAGCTGGTGCATATCTTTCCGTTGTTGGCCTGGTGTGCCATGAAAATTCAATGCTGCAACTGACTAAACTCTTATGCTCTGACCTTCACATTTACCGGAATAGAAATGGCGATTTTTCGAGAAAGAGACGGCGACGGGGTTATCACAACAACGTCCATAGGAGAAGACACTTTCATCCTCAAAGGCTCTGGTTCGATCCTAGCTCAAGGGGCTGCAGAAATTTTTGCTAAGAGACACGGGCTGGAGCGTGACTCCATGACGTTCTCCTTCAGAATTCCGAATCGGGTTCTCCATGGCCGAGTCTTGGTTGACTTGAGTGCTAACAAGTATTTTCAGAAAGTCTGACCCCTTCCGGTGCCTCCCTCAGCAAGCCTCTGTAGGAAGGCTGATCAAGCGCCCGTCAAAGGGTATAGAGGTCCCGGAAACACACTTGCAGCATTGATAGGTTTTCATCTTCATCAGAGCCTTCGCGGCTCCTGCAACCGAAAAATCTTCAATGGTTTCAACTCCTCAACAGTGGACTGTCCAGCTTGCCCATACACATGCGCCCTACTCTCAGATCTTCCTGCAGCGCACCCTCCCAGACCATTCGTGGTATTCCGTTGTAGTTGTTGACGTAGCGAAGTTCATGGCTTGCGTACGCAACGGCAATCAGTTGCGGATTCCAGAAATCCAGTTGTGGAGTGACGAAAAGCGTGAGGGCTTATATTCTCACCTGGACCCATCTGGTGTAGGCGTACCCGTGATGCCTCGTGCCTCCATCGAAGAAGTACAAGTCAAGCGCTGGTTTGGCTTGGTGCCACCAAGCATTCATGCAGTCGTCTCATTCACCAATGGACGACACCGATCAGCTTACATGGAGTTCGCTGGCGCTACACAGATGCCTGTTGAAGTGCTCACCGATCAAGTTGATCTTTTTGTTAGGCACTGCACCTGACTACAGATCCTCTATTCTTAGAGTGCGCTCACTCTAAAAAGCAGGAGCTGATTTTTGGCATTGATAGCGCCAAGTCCCAGCCTTTGGGAGTGTGCCTCCATGCTTGCTTTTCCACGAGGCAATTGTTTCGTCCGACAAGATGAATGTATGGGTCATTGCTCCGGTGACTCTGTTTATGTTCAGAACCTGGCCTTTGCCTACAGCTTTGACATGGTGGCTATTGAACTCAATAGTTGCCCCGCCAAATTGAGTCGTCCCGTCCGTGTTTTCAATTCTATTGACGGACTCTTTCAATACGAGAGTGATGCGCTTCGGCTTCTCTACAAGTAGCGACGCTATCCCGTCACCCGAAATGATGTTCAAAATGTGCTCGTCTTCATTCTTGGGAGGCTTTTTGTACAAATCGAGTTTTCCAAGATTCGCGTCAGAAACTTTGTCGCACACGATCAGAACACTGTCTGGAGAGCTTGCGCTTGCGTTAGCAGTTAGCAGGACCCCTATGATGGTCAATAGTGCATGTTTCACACATCCTCCCAGTATGTGTACCTCTATGAATTCATTCTAGATGACTGCGCCTCCACGCATCGAGCTTAAGACTAGGCTCTCATTGAGCACCACTCTAGGTTAGATTGCTCCTTTCAGGGAGGCGATATGAACCATGATTTGTTAGAAGATTCGGCCTGGCGTGGCCCATTGCTGCTTGCAATGCAGCGGGCAATATTGACCGAATTTACTGCAGCCGATTGGCGTGAGATTGGCTATGAGACGGGGCTTCAGGACTACATCACCAAGCATCCGCGCCTTCTGCGTAGTCTGTCCTGGAATGATGCTGACTACAGCAATCATGTATTTGCGGTGCTTGAGCATTTTTCACGGCAGGACATTCAAGCCTTGGTTGCGGTTATCCAACATCCAAAAATTCGTCCCCACCTGGAGCGAGATCAACCGGGAAAGCTGATCTCGATGGGCTACCAAGCAGGGCATGTTCCCCCCGTGGCGCAACATATTTCTGCATCAGAGGCTGTTCGTCTTGCTTTGGCCGATGCGGATAATTTGCTTGCAACCTCTGGGGCACCTAGCACTATTGACCGTCTCCATACCGCTATGCATGGATACCTAAAAACCATGTGCCAAGAAAGCGGAATCGAACTCCCAGACGGTGCAACCTTGACCGTGGCCTACAAGGCATTGCGTGCGCAACATCCTGCGCTGCAATCACTCGGGAATCACGATGGTGATATAGGGAAAATTTTGGCCCCCTTCGCAGCCGTTCTCGATGCCATCAATACCCTGCGTAACCACGGCAGCATCGCTCACCCCAACGAGAGCATTGTCGGTACGCCGGAGGCTGCTTTGGTCGTTAACGCCGTCCGAACGATGTTTCACTACCTGAACCAGAAGCTTAGGCCATCGAGTTGAAGCGTTCTTTGCGTAAGTGTCCTGCCATGCAAGGAAGCTTGAAATCCAGGCCAGTAGCGCTATGGTTAGAAATCCGAGGATAATCCGGGTCAGCGGTTCTGGCAGGAACCCGCCTCTCGACACTGCAAAGCCACCCAGCACTGCCCTCAAGTCCGCAGGCACTTTCGTGTTTGAAGAACGGTGGTCGAGAGACGATTCTTTCCCTCAAACAGGAGAGTTCCATGCCCACTGAGACCACATCGCTCAATACGCTTGAAAGCATCAAGCGCCTCGCAAAAGCTATCAAGAAAGACGCCGGGATCAAGCACTTCGCTGCGCTTGACCAGGCTGCAATGCGCGCGGGTTTCGCCAACTACGCTCATGCACAACGCACCTTGAAGGATGCGCGACCTTCTACAACACATGACGAACCAAGCGTTGCGAATCAGCTCCTAGATCCGAAGTTGCTGCTTGCGACGGAAACCGAGGACGAGGATCTTCCCTCTCTCCCCACGGTCGCGCTGATGCAGATGGTCAAATCTGCTGCTGCCAAATCTGCAGACGGCGTGGCCCATCTTTCGTACTCCGACTTGGCTGCTGCAATTCATGATTCACGTCCAATGTCTGGACGAGAAAAGCAACGGTTGCGTAAGCAGTTCGCTCGGGCGGGGGAAGAAGCTCTGAAGCAAGGCTTGAAGTGGGATTTCGTGCTAACCACCTGAGCGGTCACTTGAGCAACTACGTGTTGCCCATCTTTCCGTGGTCGCGTGACACCCAAGGAATGTGCAGCCCAGAGCACCAATGAAAAAAGCCCAGTCAATCCGACGATTGAGCTGGGCTTGTTAGGAGTCGCAATTACATACCTGAGGTTACGTCATCATGAGCTTTTTCAGCGTGGTTTCCATACGCCTCAAGAGCACGTTTCAATGCCGGAACCTCCTGGGGATCAAAGCACACAAACGGTGCTTCATACCCCGCCTCGGAGGCCATCTTTTCAGCCAGATCGTAATGCTCGCCAAGGTCAATTTGATCTTGGGTTGCAGCAACATCAAAGACGGGCATATCGCTACTGCCACTTGCATTTCTGCATGCAACAACAACCTTGATAGTGCTACTGGTCTGTATGTCTGAAAGACTGATGCCACGGCACTTGGCCAGAGCACAGACCGCATCTTTGTAGCTACGTTGGAATGCACCAAGCTCAGGATGAGCTGGCACGATAAATCCTGACACAGTCACATCAAAAATTGGTCGCTCAGTCTGTCCAAGCAAGTCATGGTATTCGTCCACGGTGAAGACTTTTTGGTTCATTTCTATCTCCTATTGGTAGAGACAGACACAGGCCCTTGGGCTGCATGTGCCCGTCTGGGTTTCTAAATATCGTCAAACAACAGAGTTGGCCTTGGGGCCGCGCTTGCGGGATGCAATGCGGGCTTTCAGGCGTTCATTCGCTTCTTGACGCAGTTGGGTAAAAGTCGGCAGCTTCATTTTCAAGGTGTGCATCTCAGCCAATTCCTCTTGAGTGAGGAAATCGACGGTAGCGCCACCATGCAGAGCTACAAACCTATCGCTAGCCTCACGCTTTCGCCCTTCGCCCAGTGCCGAGATTTCGTCAATCCGCTGAACGACCATTTCTAGGGACTGAGCAGCCGCAGTTGACGTTTGAACAGACATATCAGACATGCCAGATTCCATTTGAGGATGAGCATGCCCCGGAAGGGCAAGGCCCATCCGGGTTTAAACATATCTTCGCTTTCCTGACCTATGAACCCCGCCGCCTTATGGCAGCGTAAAGCTCATAAGCCATTCAGGGCCAAGACGATTGCGAAGTTGACGCAACAGATGCCCATCGGGCATCGTCGCATCCTTTCCCGAAGTCCAAGCGGCTGACAGTCGGCCTTTCCAGTCAGCGCCAGCACGCTTCGCAAAGCGTGAGAGGGCGGCAAGCTGTTCCGGCGTGGGGTCTTCTTCCTGGTCCTCAGATCCCAGTCCAGTGTTCAATGTGTCGGTCACTTCCTTCAGTGCAGAAATCTGCGCTTGAAAAGCGGGGTCGTCACTTGCGCACAGTGGCTCAATATCAACCTTTGCGTGGTTGGCATTGCAGTTCAAACATGCCTTCATCCATTCCACCGTATCAGCCTGGTTCTTGAAGCGATTTTCAAAAGCCGCGCCTGCTGGTGTTGTCACGATGAGCTTTGCAATCACAGTGATGGTTTGGGGTTCGTTGCTAAATGCGTTCATTTCCAATCTCCTAAATTGGAAAGGCGCGGCCCAGAGGGCGACAACGCCCTTCCGGGTTAAACAAAAAGCTTTCGTTTCAGACTGCTACATCAGATGCAAAGCACACCTTCACATAGCCATCCTTATCCTGATATCCAGGCCAGCCCTTGCTGCAACTGCTCATATCGCCTGGGCAATAGTTGCAGTGGCCGCATGAGGCGCAGAGATCGTCATCGCTGATGCTTTTGACACCAGAAGTCTGGATCTTGACCAGCTCACCGCGCAGCAGGTCATAGGCCTTGCTTACAGAGATGAAGTGCTCGCCATCCTTAGCAGGCTCATCGCACTGCTCGTAGACCTTCGCAGTGGTGAAAGCCCCCCAGCAATCGCCTTCCCAAAACCCCTGCCTTTCGTTCTCAAACTCTTCTTCGGAGAAGAGAACGTGCAACTTGGATTCGAGGGTCAGTATTGCGGGCACGAACCCGAGAATGCGGTGCAGTACCGCGTTCACGCTTTCGCCTGGATGCTCCTGATATGCGCCCTTCAAAAGACGCACTTGCATCACTTCAAGGTGCTTGAGCAAGTCCTGTTCATCGGGTACCGGCCAGTCAAGCCCTTGGGGCAAGACATCGCACAGCAAACTAGGCACATAGGCTTGATAGCCCTTGCTTTGCAGCAAAGCATATTGGCCCAATCCTTCGTCGTTGTCGGTGTACCAAACCCACACGGGGTTATCGACAGGCAACATCGAAGGCATCTGTTGACGAAAACCCAGCAGCAGCAAGTGCTTGTCGGATTCCGTCTGTGTGTAAGCATCATGTTCGGTGACAGCATTACTGCCGCCGAACATCGCTTCCATGGCCAGGGACTCCATCATTTTCTGAGGGAGAACCAGACCATGCTTCGCAGTCACAGTGAGCAACCAGCCCGAGTCTTTCGGCCCAGTTTCTGCTAGTGAGGTGTAGTAGACATCACCCTCAGAGCTGATGTTGGCAAAGAACGATTCCGTTGGGCGGTCGTAACCGCATTCAAGAACCAGTTCAACACCATTGACGCTCGTTTGTTTGATGAAGTGCTTGGACATGGGATTCCTTTCGTGGGGAAGTGAAAGGGCACCGCGCCCCATAGGGCAAGACAGCGCCCCATAGGGTTGAAGAAAGTTGGGAAAGAACAGATTCAGCGACTACACATTTGCAGTCGCTACTGGGTCAGACTCCTGAGGAGCCTATTCATTGAGAAACGAGGAACGCGTCCCAGGCCTCGGTGGGCTTGGCTACGGCTTCCACAGCTTGATGGGTCCATCCCTCATCGGGTGGTTTGTGAAAAGAATGCTCACTGGCGATCATCTTCTTTCGCGGGTTGAAGATGCGCGCAGCACCCTTCAGGGCAGCTGTCGCCCATCTGGGTTAGAAAAGGCCGCGAGGCCTGCCAAAAAGCTGTTTGTTTGCGGAGGCCAGCTACCTCACGTTTTCGTTCCGAAAGGAACAAAATCAATCTGCCCAGTATGCCCCTACCGCATGGTCTTCGGCCTCTGCGCATTGGCCCAATCTGGGCGGTGTTTCGTCACGACAAAGCACCGTAGCTCATTGCCAGAATAAAAAAAGCCCAGCCAATCCCTGTAAGGATCGAGCTGGGCTTTTTGCTGTCACAGCAAGGCAATTTGCGCTGTATGGAGCTGGTCGCATCTGTGCTCCAGGTCCAACCAGGCGCGCTGGCCATGCAGTTCATGCTCCTGTCGCCATTGCGAGCGACGCAAGATCTCATCGGTCATCCGGCTTTGGCCAGTGGCGAGAGAAATTGTGCCCATGCGCAAATAGGTCTTGAAGCCATAAGTCCAGTCGCTGCAAGACGGATCGCAATAGCTCGCAATGTAGTCTTCGGCCAGGAACTCCAAAAAGTCTGCTGCTCCCACAGCGTCTACCGAGAAAGCATCCGCCTCTTCGTAGTCACACACCAATGCACCGTTGGAAAGGGATTTGAGGCCCACGTTGCACGAGTCTGCATACATCTCCAGGCCCACATCACGCAGACCGACTGCGCTTTTGATGCCTGTGACCTTGTACCAATCATCGCCCACATGAATGCGGCCCACTTTGGGTACGTCCGTTTTGGGGAAGACTGGTACTACCGGCGCTTCCTCCCATCCATCATTGTTCTGAAGATCCAGATAGATCTTCAAAGCGCTGAAAGGAGGGGCGATTGCGTACAAAGACCAACGAGCATCTATGGCAAAAAGCTGTTGAATGCTGATGATCTGCACACCGGACTTTCTTTCGGCAGTCAGGGTGTAGACCAAGAGCTTTTTCAGGGTGTCTGGCGAGTATGTGTCTGCGCCGATCTCGATGTAGCCATCACTGGCAATCGAGCGGCCCACAAACTGCCGCATGCTCCAGTCATACTGAGTGTTGGCAATCCAGTTGCGTAGCCGGTTCAAGGGTTTCATGAAACCGTAGCGCACCAAGTCAGAATCAATCATCTGCTCTGCTGATCTGTCATGCGGTCCGATGCGAGTGCATGCCCAGCATCCTGTGCGCGCTCCGCACGGTTTGCTACTTCCCGACATTTTCATGTCGGCAACGATCACACACGACGAACCTCCTGCAGCCTTGTAAAGCTCCATGGTGTCGGAGAAATCGCTATAGCTGTCATACACACCAGCTGCACACATCCCCAGATGCTCCCAAACGTCATCGACGGTGTGAAGCAATATTGGTGACGCGCGAAGATGACCTTGATCATTCACCCACATCCCTTCGGCAGACTCCTGACGCTCTTCAATACGCTTATCGCGCGCTGCAGATTCGTTCTGGCGCACACCAGTCATGACCACAGGTGCTTTCCAATCACCGAGATTCGGTGCTGAGCGCATCAGCTGGTTGAGCAGCTTAGTGTTCACCTTGACCTTCAGATCAGTTGAGCAATCCGGGCGACTTGAGGCGAATGCAGGTAGCGCCCGCCCGCCAATCACTCGGACAGGGAAAGAGTCGTTCAGATCTGGATAGCCAAGCAACACCCGAAGATCGAGCTGATGACGCTGTGCAAACAGCTCCATCTTTTTAAGCTCTGCCAGCGCCAACCTTGCAACCACTGGGTTTTCAATGCCAGTCTGACTGTGAACTATGACGATGGGTGGCACCTCATAGCCCTGCGTTTTCAGCTCGGCACCCGTCAGCAAAATGACGCTGGCCAGGACCGAGCTGTCTTTACCTGCAGAGAACGCACCGACACAGATGTGCCGAGCTTTCATAATGTCCGAGACGATACGACGAGCGCGATCCTCAGCTGACTCCAGCCTCACGCTAACAAGCGCCGTGGTGGACCCGACATCACTTGCTGCCTCATGGAAAAGGTCTAGCGTTTTCATTTTGATCTCCTGAATCAAATCAGGGCGATCTCCCCCACAGGGGCTGAATCGCCCCATGGGGTTGAAAAAGACCGCTAAGCGGACTCAAAGGGTTGGATAGGGATCAATCAAGGATGGTTGCCCCTACTCAGTCGGTGAAGGCAATTGATTGCCTGTGTCCTAGCCGAATGCCTTATCAGGCAAGCAGGCACTCTTCGATTTCTGTCCAGCGATATCGCTGCGCAAAACGAAACTCAGGGCTTGAGAAAGCATCAAACCGAACCTCTTGTGCGGCCTTGGCCACATCAGAACTCGGGACTCGCCACAACCCGCTCAGAAAGCGCGAGAACTTTCCATTGACAAGATAGACGCCATCCTTTGAAGGTGGCACGGTCCCCTTGTAGCTGGCCTTGGTTGGAGCCTTGGCACTCTCCCCTTCCAAACTGGTGAAGGAAACGGCCCAGGCCTGCAGCGGTTGAGGTTGTACGTGTATTGACATATCCACTCCGTATGAAATGGACAGACCCCGGCCCAAGGGCAACAGAGGCCCATCCGGGTTTGAAAAAGACCTTGCGGCCAATAAGAAGCTGTTTGTTTGTGGAGGCCAGCTACCTCACCTTTCGCTCCCAGGAGGAACAAATTAGATTTGCCAAGTATGCCTGTGCCACCCCGTACAGCTCAGTACTCGCATTGGGCCAGTTTGGGCAGAAGCTTGCATTCCTGAGGCTCCGGCTATGGTGTTTATGTGAGGCCGATACGGGCCACGAAGAACGACACTTTTCCAGGTACTCAACAATGCAAAACCAAACCACCGCTGAACTGACCGCCCTCGAACTGGCCTTGCGTCAACTCAACAGTAGCGATCTGTGCAGCTTGGTCCGTAACGAACAATCCGCAACGACCTTGAATCAAGTCTTTGAAAACCAGTCCGATCAACTGCAGCAGCTGGAGCTGATGAACAACAAGCTCACACTGGCTCTGAAGCGCGTGACTGCCGTGGCCATCTCCGTTATGTATTCCAGCAAGAAAGATCAGGTCAGCCGCGAGTTCTCGCACGACGAATTGCTGGCAGTGGCCACCACCGCTGAACCCATGCGCCAAAACGGTGTTGCCCAGGAAGCGGTCTACCGTGCAGCATGGTCCCTGGTGCAAGAGCAACAAAGCACCGACTACACGCTGCACTGAGAACCACCGCAAGCCGCACGAAAAACTCGGGCCATGCTCACATCCAGCAAAGCTGGCTTGTGACCATGGCCTTTTTGCTGAGTCACGCATTTTGCTAAACTGTATATATATACAGTACACCGCAAAACCGACATGCAGCCCCACCCTCTTCCCCTACAGCCACTGCCAATCGACGCCAGACCATGCTGGTTGATCGGCGTCTCAGGCGCTGTCAGAGCTGGATTTCCTAGCCCTGCCGAGGACTTTTCCCAGTCTCCAATTGATATCAGCAAGCTACTGATTCCTCATCCCCAGGCGACGTTTTACTTCCGAGTCTCCGGTGACTCGATGGTGCTGGCCGGATTGCATGATCAGGACTATGTACTTGTAGACCGCGCTATACGCCCGGAACCGGGTCATATCGTTGTCGCAGTCTGGGACCAGGATTTCACAATCAAATACCTCCGAAAGCGCGGCTGCTTCTACCTCGAAGCCGCGAACCCCACCTACCCAAAGATGGTTCCCCGCGAAGGACAGACGCTGGAGATCTTCGGCGTTGCACGCACTGGCTTGCACGCGCTTCCCGGTTTCAATATCCGGCCCTCATAGGTGCCCTATGTTCGCCCTTTTAGACGCTCACAACTTTTACGCATCCGTAGAGGGGGACATGCGGCCTGCGCTGCGCTCACACCCCTATGTGATCCTTTCAGCAAACGATGGAGCTGTTGTGGCCCGATCCGAGCTGGCGCGTGCCCTGGGGGTCAAGATGGGAGAGCCGTGGTTCAAGCTCAAGGATCTGCGCGAGCTGAAAGGCTTAATGGGGCTGTCCGCGAACTTCACGCTGTATTCCGACTATTCAACACGCATGCACAGCCTGCTTGCAGGCCTTGCTGAGCACACAAAGCCCTACTCCGTCGATGAGTCCTTCAGCTACCTGGGTGACATGCGCGGCGACCATACAGAGCGGGTCTGGCGCATGCGAGAGCGTGTTGGCCAATGGCTAGGCTTGCCTATGGGTGGGGGCATTGGAAAAACGCTCACGCTTGCGAAGCTGGCCAGCCATATTTCCAAGCAAGCTTTTCGTAGACCAGGCACCTACCCCGCAGAACTGGCCCATGTATGCAACCTTGGCCAGTGTGCGCCCTCCCTACTGCGGGACTGCATGGCGAATACGCCCGTCAACGAGGTGTGGGGTATAGGCCGACGCTACTCTGCGCAGCTGATCGACGGCGGCATTCTCACGGCATTGGATCTGGCCAACATGGATGCGGGCACTGTACGTGCAAGGTGGGGAGTCAATATGGAGCGCACCGTGCGCGAGCTGAATGGCATTGCTTGCATCGATGTCGAAGGCTCTAGCACGCGCCAACAGATCATGTGCTCACGCTCCCTTGCCAAGCCGGTGGAGTCCTGCCACGAGTTGCAGCAGCTGGCCAGTCTGTTCGCATCCAATGCTGCGCGCAAGCTTCGCCAGCAAGGCTCCGTGAGCAAGGCAGTTTCCGTATTTGCGATGAGTAGCCCATTCCGTGATGGCCCGAGATTCGCACGCTCCCGCGTCGTACCCCTAGCCAGAGCGACAGACGACTCCCGCAAGCTTTGTACTGCCGCAGCAGCTGGAATGCGGAGCATCTTTGAAGCGGGCTATGACATCGTGAAGGTAGGCGTCATGCTGATGGACATCAGCTCGCGCGAAGAGGCCATGGCCCAAGGCCAATTGCTGTTTGATGATTGTGCGGACGTAACAAACGAGGGGCCGCTGTCGTCTAAAGAACATGCCCTGATGCTGGCCGTCGATGCCGTCAATGAGCGCTATGGCCGACATTGCCTGCGCACAGCGAGCACCACCGTGAAAAGTTACAGCAGGCAAGAGCTTAGAACCCCGCACTACACGACGAATCTCCAGGATGCGCCAATTGCCAGGGCGTGACTGCAGGAGCTGGTGCTAATTGACCATCGTTCCGATGCAAGATGATCGGCCTGCTTACACAGACCACCGGCAGCAATCGACCCATTGCCGTCCTAGATAGCAACAATGGTGCAGCGCGTTAGTGGCACTTCCATCTTAATTTCATAATCGATCACACCGCTGCGCTTTTGCCGAAAGCCCTGTCGAACATAAACGAACTCTTGCTGAAGCAGATGCAGCTCAATGCGCCAAATCGGAGCGTCAGGAGCAAAGCCGATAGCATCTACAAGAGACTCGGTGTCGTAACTGCCAATCTTGACAGAGCACCAATGAGTTGAACAGCTACTGCCTAGAGGGTTAGGTCGTACAGTCTGCATTCCATTTTTATTGCATTCGAATGTGCTCGGATCAACTCTTGTGTAGTGATAGAACACATATGGTGGCGACGTAGTTGTTAAACGTGAAGGTCCCACATTCCATTCATGATGAACGTAGTTACCCGGAACAAAAGGATCTGCCATGCAATCTCTTCCAAATAGAGAGGCAGTGTAGACCATTCGTAGCGAGCAAAGGAAAGAGCGAATCGACCAGCAGCCTTGTCAGCCTCAACCGGCACAGACGGTCAGTTCAACCGGAATACTCTCGTGACAGCTTGGAGAGCTAGAGAGTTCTTTTGACAAAAAGGTGTGAGTTCCCGGCGGAAGAGCCAGGACCACACACCTGACCGGCTACTCCCAACGAATTTATGCCGTTGGGTAGATTTCTTTCGGCGCATCCGGCCACTCTTTGCGAATAACGTCGAACGAACCTTCGCGCCACAAACGAAGCAGCGCCATGGGATCTTCGCTCTGATTCTCCAGAACATAGTTAAGCAACGCATTCCACATTGGCCCCACCGGCTGCTCAGCAGCTTCCACCAGCTTCACCTCGACATCCGACGCATTCAATCCCCCGCCAAGGTTCCACCATGGAGTCCAAGAACCATCAGCATTTTTGAAGCGTGCCTGGTACTTGCCGCCGTTCGCGCCAATCCTCTTTTCAGTGTTGGGCGAGGTTCGATTTGGAATGCAGCTCATGATTTCCTGTGAAAGTCTGTGAAGGAATCCGAACCTTAGAAGCGTCGAAGCTGTACTCTTCAATGCTGCGCGACCCGTTTTGGGCAAGTTCACGCTCCAAATACGAACCACGCAAAAGGAAGGCCAAGAAATGAGCAACCTAGTCTGTGATTTCTACGATGACGATGGCGCACTGGATGGCCCATGGCACTGGTCTACAGTCCTCTGCCGTGGGTGCTTTGAAAGTCATATGGACTGGCGGGTTCGCGTCAGTCCGACGAGCGAATCCTGGGAAAAGTGTGAGCGCTGCGGGAATCCGCCATGCGAGAGCCTTGATAGTTCCCTGGATGCTGATGACGATGAGCTGCCCTCTCCAGCAGAACCAGAAAAGCCAGAAAAACTGCTTTCACCGTCCCAATCCATCGCTCTCATAATTGGTCACGAACGAATCAGTCATGCTGAGGCGGTGCGCAGGGTCTACGCCTACATCGAGGCGAATGCGCTTCATGATCCTCAAGCTCAACGCATCATCCTGTGCGATAGCATCCTGGAAGCAGCTCTCGGCGTACCCAAAGTGAGTCTATTCACCTTACCAAAACTGGTCCAAAGCAAGCTCCAGTAAGGCAATGGCCGTGGAAAGAGGCGGCAACCAGAGAATCCCAGAACCGTCCTAGATAGATACCCGCTTCGAGGCGATTGTTGCTGGTGGTGCAGTAAAAGCAGGCCGGTCATTGCGTATCTGCATGATGGGCAATTAAGGCCAGCGCCCATACTCAACGCGGTTGCCCCCAGGTCACATCCAGAATCTCTTCAATCTCGGTCACATCGTCTTCGTTCACATAGAACGGAATGACGGCTAAGCCCACGGCCTTTGCTGCGGCGTAGCGATGATTGCCACCGCTGAAAAAAGCTTCATCTTTAACGCGAATCACAAGCGGCGGGGTCATTGGCATCCCACGGCGCAGATGAGCTATCACCTGGGCCAGTCGCCAATCAGACCCGTGTGACCACAGCTCTTTTTCCGTGTCGCGGCGGCAGTAGCGGGCCAGATTTTGATCGAACTCGCGCAGCGGCATGTGACCCAAGCGCAGGCCATTTGGGTACATCTCAAGCATCGCATGCTCGGGCACTCCATCCATTGCGAAGTGCTGGCCAGCTTGGGAATAGTCCCAGTTGAAAACAAGTGCAGGCCACTCATTTACCGGCTTTCCGAGGTACAACGCGCCCTCCTCCTGCAGCGACTTGTTGTATGCCATAGAAGCTTCGTACTCATCCAGAGTCAGGCCACAACTCTGAGCATTCTGTCGGTCGATGATCTTGGCCAAATGGTCCTTGTCTATGCTGGCCAGCAGCTGCTTGAAATCTGAACCCATCCCAACGTCCCTCACCATACGAAGCCACTCATGCCCACAGCCCTTGCATAGAGACTGCAGGCTATGTGTACATCACTCCAGACGAACACCCCGTTTCTCTGGGTGATACGAACTTGACCTGAATGCAAGAAGCGCTGGTAAGAAATGACCAACTTCTTCTGACGGTTGATCAGATGCTCGAAGAGGCTTTCTGCGAACTGCAATTGCTCGACACTCACCTTCACTTTTCCAATTCGAGCAACCGTCTCCCTGGCATGAATACTGAACAACCCCCAATCCGTACTTTCACTCGGTAGCTCTTGCATCACTGCGTGGAAGTGGGCCAAAAACTCCACAATCGTCACGGCTGGAGCCTGGGCCTGGACCGGTGTACGAGCCTTAGGCTTGTGGTCGATGAACGCATTGAACGTGGACACCAGCTTATCAAGCACAACCTGAGAAATGCCAAAACTCTGTGCGTCTGAAGGCAAGAGAACTTGCAAATGCACTACTACCTGCGGAACCAAGTTCGGGGTCTTTGTTGCCAGTGGAACGATGTTGTCGGCCCGCTCCAGTACGAGGGAGCCGTCCTGCCGAATCCACTCCTGAAGCGTGCGTTTGTCACCGTAGCGAATTGTCGCGCCTGGAAGACCCAACTGTTCAAGCGCCGCGCGAAATGCACGCAGCCAAGCAGTGACGCGACCGATTTCGTCCTCCCGAACCCAGCGGCTCAATTTGTGCTTTTCGTACTGCTTGGACATGCTCAGCTGCTCACTGCTCCTAACAGGTCAATCTCATGAAACTTCAGCGCAACCAGATCACGCAACGTTGGAAGTTCGCTCGCCTGGTTGAGCCTTTCAGCAAAAGCCTTGAGCTGGGGATTTTCATGCAAGAACGCCGAATATCTTTCACGATTCAAACTTGCGGGTGTGGAGTCTAGGGCTGCACTGATCGAATCAATCATCTTGCCCATGACGGCCCTCTTCATCCTCTCATGCAGTGCTGCAAGCACCCCAAATACAGCAATCGCAGCCTTGAGAACGGTCAGAAAGTTATCTTCGCTTCCATTGATCAGATCTTTAGCAGCTAACGCTCCGAAAAGCAGGCCGCCGCCGCCAAAAATGGCAGTGTGCATTTGAACCTGTCGATTGGGCTGTCTCAAGTACGTTGCGACCGCCGCATCAAATTCCTTGGGCTTGTGAACCAGGGCATCGATACCCGCGCGCACACCGCCGCCGTATGCGCGCTCTGCAAGTTGCAGGCCGTAATAAACACCCTGCACATCGTTTTCCTCCATGAAACCAACCATCGTCTCTTGCTCGGGTAGCTTGTCCCGTTCGATCATTTCATTCCTCTCCGTTTCTTTGTGACAATCCCAGCAGCCAGCGCCTGATGATTGGGCACCAGCAGTGTATGGGGGGAACCATGAATCAACGCCGACTTTTAGCCATCGTCTCTGTCAATCAAGAGAACCGGGTTCGCTGCATGTTCCCCAACTGCAATCACCCGATCCACAAGCGTATCTACGTGGTGGACGATGCTGGTGACATCAAGCTCATTGGATCTACATGCATTACCAAGGATGGCTATGCTGCAGGTATCGACTTGAGCCAGCCTGCCTATTCCGTATCGTCTGGCAATGGCCGAGAGCTGACTGAGGAAGAGCGCCAGATCCTGATCAGCAATACCCACGAGCTTCTTGCACGCTTGAAAAATGAATACGAAGCCCAGCTGGCCAGTGAGGCTCTGCAGGCACTGGCCATGTCCCAAGCACTTGCTGCAAAAGCTCGCCCTACCAACTCTCCACCGTCCAGGCCTACCCCAGCTGCCATGGCACCAAAGCTGGTCGTTGGGGAGGCTCTGCGCAATGCACTGCCGCCCTGGCCATGGGTTGATCCACTTCGCTCTGTCCTTTTCATACAAATGGCGGACGGGAGCAGCTGGCTGCGCGTGCAATCGAGAGACAGCGGAAGCCATCACCTGATCCCGTATCCAGAATTTGTGGGATGGCAAGACTACCTGCCCAGCCATCTCGGCCATCTCAATTCCACCCGCGACGGAATTGAAGTTCCCAGCATTGGCCCTGCCCTCATGTTTCTTCGCGCTCAGAAACCAGTTTGTGAATCTGTGTGTCGAGGCTTCGCACAGGCACGCCAGATGGCCAGACAGTACCACCCGCATCTTTGATGGGTGCAACGCACTCACGCTGCAGCGCTGAACAATTCACTTTGCCCCACGGGCACAGTCTTGCGCAGCTGCTGCAGTGCGGTCTTGACGCAGTGACCAAACGAATTAGCCCAACGCAAGATCTCACGCCCAGCATGCTCACCGAGCGATGAAGCCGCACCGTAAGTGACGCTTTGTCCCAGCAACTCATTGGCCTTGGTCTGGGGCAGGCCTTCAATCAAATGCTTAGGAATTCCTTTGCACGCTGCATGCTCGATGGCTGTAGGCACGCGCAGCAACTCAGGGTTCGTCGGGTGCTGAATTTTCGGGTCGGTGCTGCGGTTTTTTGTGATGCCCTTAGTCAACGCACCAATGAACGTGTCTTCGGCCTTGAAGACGCGCATCATGAAATTCTTCCCCGCCTCTTTGTCGCGCTCTTGCTTTGCTTTGAGTCCGTCCATCGTTGACCAACGGTCCTTCACGACTTCCTCTGGCTCCAATACATCTGCCAGAGTGCGCGACGAGCACGCTGGCTTGCTGGCCATGGCCTCGAAATTAAAGTCTATCCCACGCGATACAGCCACCATATAGAAGCGCTCACGGGCTTCCAAATCACCGAATTCCGGGCCGCTAAGAACGCGCTCATGCGTCTCATAGGCCATATCGCGCAGTTGTTGACGAAGAATGCATGCACTGGCTGAATTGCCCCAGGGGATCACATTCTCAAAGATGCACACAGATGCGTTCAGCTTGGCCAGGAGGGCAATTGCTCCGGCGACCAGATGCCCCACATCCGGGTGAGCTTCGGGCATGTCTGTACGTCGCTTTGCTCGGCCCGCTTTGGAGGCACCAGAACACGGAAGGCCCATGCAAACAACGTCAACCTCACCGATGCGGTCCATCACCATTTCATCGAAAGCCAGCTCCTGCAAAGGAAGGTTCAATACGATGGTGGAGTCATTGAGTAATTCGTTGTATTCCAACGCTTGTTCTGTGAGGTCTTCGCGGATCTCATTGAAGGCGTGCAGATGCGCCTTGATACCGGCCTTGCGCAGGCCCGCATGTAACGCGTGGTCCAGCACTCCACCGCCGCTGGCTACCCCCGCAGTGGCGAGACTCTTGCCCGCCTTCAAGCGCTCCATCAAACGCTTGACGCGGCGAATCAAACGCAGCTCCGAGGCCATAGGAGAGACAAAGACTTGACGTTCACCGAAGACCACGCGGATGGCCTTGCACCCCATCAGCGGAGCCAGGGCGGTGGAGTCTCGGACATCGATGATGGAATCAATGCGCCCGTCCTTCTTACGCTCACGGCGAGCGACTTTGTTCGTGCCCTGCTCTTGAAGTTTAAGCACGACACCGAGGCCGTAGGGTTCAACAACAAACTGATGTCCAGGCTCAAAGCCCGAGTTGAGAAGTCGCTTGCCCTCAAGCCAAAGACGAGGCGATCCATCGCGCTCACTGAGTTTGCGAGTTGTGACTGTGTGCATGCTCATGGGGAAATCCTTGAAACGATGCAATCAGTCTTTCATAGCCCTGAAAAATGCAAGCGCTACCTATTCGCCAATGCAGAAGCGGGTAGCGCAAGACAAAAGCAGATCGAGGAGGCCATCAGCTTCACTCAGCTATCGCTGGATGCTCTCTGGGTTCACTCCATGAACAGAGCTGTTTTCTCCCTGCTCTATTTCATCCAGAAAAGCATACACATCGAGCAGTCCAGGTTGACCGTCTTCAGGTGATAGATCACGCCCTTCCTCGACTCCTGCGAAGAAGGCATCTGAATCAGCAGTGCCGACCACATACGGGCATGGCACCTTCGGCAACCTGTCAATACGAACACGCAGCGATGCCAGTACACCTTGCATGTATGGCTCGCTGCGTGGAGCGCGCCCAGGCTTGAAAGCCTCATCGAAAACAGCTTGAGCTGTCAGTTCCTTCATGACGTACTTCCTAGCGTATTGCAGGCTTTGCATGGGATGCCGCGTTTCGCAGCTGTGATGGTCCCGAAGATCATGTAATCGCTCTCAGCGCCGCAGCGTCTGCAGGTCATTTTGCACAGCGGCTTGCCTATGTCCTCCGGCTTGCCGGAATCCACTTGGCCAGCATCGCTGACATGCATCAACACGCGAGGCTTCGTGCGCTTAGGTAAGGTTTCTGGGAATAAGTCGTCGATCAACCGACGCGAAACATTCTCCACTGTCGAAGTTTTTCGCATGCGAAAAAGTCGCCTTACTTTCCTCGTGCAAACGGAGCAATTTTCGTAGAAGCTGCTGGCCAGTAGACCATGGGCTTGATGCCCTGTGCAGCGGCTTCTTTCTTGATTGTTGTGGTTGAACCAAACCCGTGCAGATGAAGCTCAGTTGCACCAACTTCCTTGGCCAAAGCAAGAGTAGCGCGGCAGGCTGCGATCTTGGTTTGGTAGACATCCTGCCGAAACTTTTCGGGGTTTGCCTTCGCTGCAGCTTCTTGTTCGTATGGCACGAACCAGTAGCCCGGAGCATCTTCAAAAATGGTGAAAATCGCCTGCTTCATCCCCTCACCTTTTTCAATTTGTGGACCAGCCATGGTAGCTGAACGCAGCTGCAATTTTGCCTGTCTTGTCCAGGGGCAAAGCCTTTTGCATCTCTGCCTTCACACGCTCGCTGTCTCCCATCTCCATGATCGAATCGAATTGGCGCTCACCGAAATCGAAGACCGTGTAGAAGCTATAGCCGGGGTTAGTGAATCCATTCAAGAACAGGCGCAGCATGCACTGCACGCGCTCATTGATATTGTCTTTGCTCAGGTCATAGAAAGACCGTTGATAGAAGTACAGCCAGCATCCCAGCTCAAAGTGATTTTTCGCATGGTCTACCTCATCCATTTCTTCCCAGTGGTCCATGCTCAGGCCTTTGCGCTCAGCGCAGGCGCGCACGTTTTGTGCATCCCTTTTCAGCTGTGCACGGACAGCAGCAGGAATCGGTGCTTTGGCATTGATGTCGATGATGAAGGGCTTGGCCTTGGCACTTGCCTTCGCACCTGGCTGAATTGCTGGTGCGACAAACCCAAATAGATCGGCGGTCTGAAACATGCTGGACTCCTGTTGTGACTGACAACCAGAGTACCGGCATCGTTAAAAATGCAAGACCAAACTCAGTAGGTAGTCGCCACGGCCTCAGCTAGGATCGCTTGCTTTGCCAACTCACGCTCTTCGGCAGAAATGGCACCATAGACCGTTTCGCCGTACCAGTGCCTGAACATCGACATGCTTCCGGCACGGTTGCGCCGTCCGATGTTGAGCTTGAATCGATCATCCTTCAGCGTGTCGTTGTACTTGGAGAACAGAGCATGGCGCTGCTCTGCAGGCATGCCATCAACCATCCCTTGTAGCTCGGTTTGCCGACGCAGCATGACTCGCCTATCGATATCTTCAATCGTCACTGTGTCTTCGACATTAGACCTGCGGGCATCAGGCACTACGTCATCAACTTCGTTGCGAACAGCCGAGACGAAGATAAGCCCCATCACCTTCGCGCAATCGGGGTAGTCCTTGAAATACTTGTGCTCCAAGCTACGCAAGAAATACTTGTGTGGGTGCTTGAGCTGGTACTTTTCAAACTTCGAGCGGTACAGCGTGTGGGCGTATGCGTTTTGTATGTCCTCGATGGAGTACTTACCGAAAAGGCTGAGGATGTCACCGTTAGGGAGAGGCCAGCCTTCAAGGAAGCCACGCATCTGAGCATGCGCAGGTGTTTCGCTGATGCCAGAGAGAACTTCTTGCCGGTTGTTTTTCAGCTTGATCAGCAGACGGACCTGATGAACGAATTTGCCCCGCTTGATGACATCCAGCTCAACGTTGAACCGGGTCTGCATCGAAACCTCATGGATCGATGGAATCAAATATCGCTCGCTGAAGCCGCTCCATGTCTCGGCCTTCTTCGGAATGTCCTTGGCCATGATCAGGCCACGCAGCATTTCCCATGGCATCAGTGCGGAGTGCTGGATACCAGCATCCTGGCAGACGAGTTCGTACAGCCGTACCGAGCACTGAAGCTTGAGAGCGGCCATCTCGCGCTCTTCGAGCAACGCGTATCGATGGTCTTTAGAAAAAAGATGCTCAACATCGCTGTTGATCTTGAAGCGCACTTCGCCAGATTCGTACAGGATGGTCGGCACGAACACAATCCACACCAGCTTGGGATTCTTCAGATCCTTCGACGCCATGTCGAAGTGCATCTTGATCTCCTGCATCGAATTTGCGACTGCAGAGATGTGGGTGCGATTGTTGGTGTTGAGGTTGAGTGCAACCTTCAAATCCGAAAATGGCATCGACCAAAAACCATCAGCATCGCGCTCTTGCGTCTGGACGCACTTGATGATCATGTTCATCAGCTTCTGCTGATGATTTGTCTGCAATGTTGCAGTCAACGAATGGATGAGCGGATAGTTCTTCCTGATGGACTCAGGCCGAGCTTTTGCTGCTCTGACGTTGACGCGGCGAAATCGCTTTTTCGAATCAGGTTCGGGGTCAGGGAAGCCAGACAGGCCAATTTGCCGGTCAGCATCGGTCATCGGCAGATTGAATTCTTCTGCTTCAACGTCTTTGGCCATGGCTTCGCCCTTTTTGTTGCCCTAACCAAGACAAGGAATTTTCCTGATCCTGGAGCCGATTTGAGAAAAATTTATTGATTGCCAACGGATTATCACCCCGGAATTTATTCATTTTTTTGCAGGATTGCAATAGGTGTGCACTTGCTCATCGCGCGCACCGTAAAAACATAGATACCTAGAGGCATAGATACTATAAGGACTTAATTAAGTTGTTTGTTATCAACAACTTATAGAGCAATGACACCCTTTGATTGGTACGAAGAATGCCGGGTATTGGTACTTCAACACCCCTCAGTTGGTACGTTGCAAGCCTTAATTTGTGCTGATAGCTCCCTTGTTTTGGGAAATTTTTGGCGTAAACAGGAAAAAACCGCACCCAGTCCGAATTTTGTCTCGATAGCTTTTCAGCAGCGACCCTTTTAGAGGGATGACTCCCTCAGCCATGCAGAAAAAATTGCTCGTTTAGCACCCTCTCAATTGTACGGTAGACCC